>JAKSAU010000725.1 GCA_022361535.1 Desulfobacterales bacterium | reverse complement strand
CAGTGGCCGGGAACATGAACAGTAAAGCAATTATAAGAAGTAAGATCTTTTTCATAATATATCCAATCTGTTTTTTGCAAATAACCATAACCGTCGGAGAAAGTCAAACCTGCTGGTGTGACAGGGTTTATAACAGTTCTCAAAATAACTTTCCGATTGATCCTGATGAACAGGAGCATTCCATATGCAGATACCGGCCCGTTTATTCTAAGACGCAGCTGCCGAATTTTTCGAAAAAATATGGCAGCCGTTTCCGGGATAAACATGCCGTTATTTGTATACATGAATACTCTGGATATATGCTTCCGGTTGAATTTTCCCCTTCCTTGAATTTAAGCCAAAAGCTTTTTTTGAGATAGCGTCTAATAAAACATAGCAAAATTATATCCATAGTTTTCCAATGGGGGTATGGGGCAGGTAGCGGTCCGCAAGCTGAGCCATGAGCAGTTCGGCTGTAGCCAGGGCATCTGTCAAAGCATGATGTGGTGTATACCTTGGCAGTCCATAACGCTCCCGGGAATGGGAAAGACGAAGGGAAGGGCTCGGTTTATCTCCCAGCCATCTCTGAAAGACATTGGGACGGAATACCGGGTGCTTTCTGGATTCCAATTCCATGGTGTCCACTACTGGAAATTGTAGGGTTTCACCAGTGAATTCCCGGCAAGCCTTGTCCAGGAATTCTCTTTCAATATCACAATAATGGGCCACGACAATGTGGCCGGCCATTGCTTTGAGTATGTGGCTGAGGCTGTCGTTGAAACCGGGTGAGGTTTCAAGATGGGTGTGGGTGATGCCATGAATCTCCGCCAATGGTGATTCAGGGCTTTGCTCCGGTCTGATCGTCCAGTTTCTGGCCCCCTGGCAAATGACCCGGTTGTATGTCATAGGAACAAAACCAATGCTGACAATGGCATCTGTTTTGATGTCCAGCCCGGTAGTCTCAAGGTCCAGGGCCAGGAACCTGACTTGGCTAACCGGGGTGCTCAAAGGCACACATGAGGCTTGGTAAAAATCCTTTAGCCTTGGGTCTGAAGCCTCTTGGGCCAGTTTGGTAAACCTTTTTTCCCAATCCGGTGGTTTGATATTGGATGGCCCGATCATTGATCTTTCTTTTCTTTTGATGGTTTGTCAAGGGCAGCATTGTACTTGAATTTGAGAAAGGATTGGGCCTGGGACACAACCTGGAAGGCATCTTTAAGATGCCGGCGTTCAAATGAGGACAGTTCAGAGGGTCGAACATTATTGTCCGGTTCAATTTTGTTTTCTACCTGCCTTGCCTGGTGGCGGATACGGACCATGGATATAAATTCAAGGGCATCCATTAGATCGTCTCCCACACCCTTGGATAGAATGTCTGTTTCTTTTACAACTGCAAGCCGGTTTTCTGAATTAGTTTTAAGTGTACCGCACGCCAAGGCATGGACCCGGGCAATATCACTGATCGGGGCAGTCCCACGGCGCTTTAGATTAAACGTATTTTTATGGGCACCGTCCGGCTCCAAAACAAAGGTCCTGAAAAAACCTAAGGGCGGCTTTCGCAAAAGGGCGTTTCGGGCCAGGCAAGCCAGGAACCTGCCGTTGTCTTTTGCCTTATCCCGAATCAGTTGTTTGAGTATACTTGCAAATCCGGTTTCACCATAAATTCCTTCCAAGTCAAAAAAGATTGAGGCATGAAGCAGGGCTTGGGGGTCCGGATTATCAATCCAGTCTGAAAAATAAGATTTCCAAACTGATAAGGGCTGGCGCCATTGTGTGTTTGTTGCCATGATATCGCCTGTACAATAAGGAAAACCGCATTGTGCAAGACCGTCGCTTAAAAACTGCGCCAGATCTTTGAAGTAAGAATCATGGCGTTTTGGATCAAAGGCATCATCCAGTACAAACGCATTGTCCTGGTCTGTGACAAGGGTTAGTTCATCCCTTGCCATGGAGCCCAAAACCATGAGGCAATATGGGATGGGCGGTGGACCCAATACTTTTTCTCCAAGCTGAAGCAGTCGCTGTGAAATGCTGACACTGATTCGTGACATGGCCGCCCCAATGGTATGGGAGTTGGCATCTTCATTGACCAGCTGCACAAAAAGCTGGCGAATGGTAGGGACCATTGCAACAAGTTCTTCCACGGCTTTTGTACGGAATATATCCCCCACAATAAATACCGATCCATGGGAGGCATATTGAATCAAGTCCGAAACAGTGATCACTCCGACCGGAGTATCGTTGTCAAGGATGGGCAGGTGATGGAGATTATGCCGCATCATGGTCAGCATGGCTTCAAAGGCAAAATCCTGGGCCTGGTGGGTAACGATGTCTTTAGACATGATTTTTGATACCGGAACGGATAGATCAAGTCCTTTGACAATGGCCCGTTTTCTTAAATCCCTGTCTGTAATCAAACCCGCAATAGGAGGCGCGTCCCCGTTGGGTGAGGTCAATACCAGGGAGGATACCTTGTTTACGGTCATGATCCTGGCCGCTTCCTGGATGCTGACGTCAGGTGTGGCTGTAATGATCCTGCCATGCAAAAGTTTATATAGTTTTGAGAACATTAATGGGTTTCTTCCGGCCTGGTTTGCTTGGCCGTTTTGCCCCGATTGGTCTGAATGGCCTGAATGATCTAAAGCTGTTTGAAGCCGGGCACCATGGTCTTCTTCCATGAAGTCTGCAAACCTGTCAAACTTGTCGCAAAGGGCTTGGAATTGCTCGTCCGGTATCAGGTAAATCAGTGTATCTTCTATTGCCTTGGCCGGATACCGTACCTTTTTTTTACGCAACAGGGCAAACTGCCCAAAGCATTCCCCTTCTCCCATACGGGTCATCAGTTCACCGCTGCTCCTGGATATTTCAACAGCACCTTTCCGGATCACATGAAGAAATTCATTTTCCTGGCCTTTTTCAAGAATACTTGTGCCTGCCTTAAAATAGGCGATCTGGACATGATACACCAGTGTATCAATATCTTTTTGGGGAAGGTTACGGAACGGGGGATGGGAAAAAAGATGGTTCCTGATTTCAAATAGTTCTATTTCCATTAAATATCTTCTCTTATCCAGTGGTTGCAATACGCTATGATCTGCTCAAAAATGTCTTCCTGGGGCCGCGGGTTGGACTTAGGTAACTCAAAAGAGTGATTTCCGTTGTCAATAATTTCAAGGTGTGTCCGGGTTTTGACTTTTTTTAGAACTTTGTCCAATAATGCCAGATCGCAGAAAGGATCACGGGTACCTTCAAAAAAAAGCATGGGTTGCTCGATTTTATAAAGCGGAGCATCCCTGAGACGGTCTTTTTTCCCGGGTGCATGAAGGGGGTATCCTAAAAAGATCAATCTGTCCGGCGCAACCTGATTTTCAGCTGTGGCCTGGGCCGCAATCCGGGCACCTAAGGATTTTCCCATTGCAATGATTTTTTCAGGTTTACAGGTTTCTGCCATGCAATTGATGGCCTGTTTCCAGGCAAGCACAAGGCGATGTTCCGGATCCACAGACTTTTTTTGCTTTTCTCTGTACAGGAAGTTGAACCGCAGACATGCAACTCCGGCTTTAGCAAGTCCCTCAGCAACGGCTTTTATTAGCGGGTTGTGCATATCATTGGCCGCTCCATGGGCAATAACAATACCTGTTTTACATTGACCTTCAGGCCTTGAAAGAATTGCAGATACAGATTCTTCCGTACTCAAGGATATGGTGAGGGTTTGATTTTTCATGGGTGGCTCCCCTTGGCATGTG
Source organism: Desulfobacterales bacterium (assembly GCA_022361535.1). The sequence goes on along the minus strand of JAKSAU010000725.1, from coordinate 4,289 downwards.
GATTGGTTTTATGGTATGGTTTGTTCATTCAGCGATATCCTTTCGGAACCGGAGTGAACACATCCCTCAAGTGCATTATTGAACTGCTAGCGCCATCATCCAGAAACTGGGGGAAATGTCAATACAAAAAGAAATCATCACCAGGTGATAAGTAGGTTGGTACGCTTCTTGATTGTAATATTAATAAGTTTAAAAAAGTAATCTTTAACACTTTATCGGCTGACACCAAGAATCTTGAAAACGGGAGCAATCCCAAAACATAAAGGAGAAACACCATGACCAGTTGGATATGTGACCAATGCGGATATAATCTGGAAGCAGACACCCCGCCGGAGCAGTGCCCATCTTGTAAAAAAGACTGTTCCTTTGTGGACAATTCCTGCTACACGCCGGATTGTGCCGGCAAACCCAATGATCCAAGGATTACGGGCCAAGAATAAGACCCCATATCCGGAATATAGGAGGAAATCATGGCTGAAAAAAAATATAGAATCACAACATCTTGCCCCCAGTGCGGTTGCGGTGGAACTTCTCATCTATCAGAGGAAGAATTAAAAGAAAGGTACGGTGATGTGCCCAATATCGAGCTGGAATGCCATGAATGCATGATGGTCATGGAAGCTGAAGTTGAGGAAGAAGATAAAAAATAGAGCCCGGGGAACCGCAACGCGGTTCCCCAAACGCATAAAAAGAATTGTAATTCTCACTTCTGGGTAAAACAAGAGGCCTGGACAATGAATACCGATCATGGCCCTGCTGAAGCTTATCATTGGGCCCATACCCATATTCGAAATCAATTATCTGCCCATTTCCTTGATTTTGCCAATTACCCAAAACCTGTAAAAGAATATGACAAAGGCATTGGACAACAGTGTCAGTTGCCTGAACCGTATAATTTTTTCAACAGTTCCAGTGAATTAAATCGTGATACATCAATTGTTGATGTGATCAGCCGTGCTCTCTACCTGGCATACGGTGTAACAGCAGCTCGAAAAGCAAGTGGCATTAGTTTTTTTCAACGGTCTTTGCCTTCTGCAGGTGGCCTGTATCCATGCCATCTTTACCTGGCAGCTTGTCCTTCCCTTTTTCCGGAGACAGATACACATGAGACAGGACTGTATTATTTTGACCCGGTAAATCACATCCTAGTAAAAACAGGCTCCGGTCCTTTTTTAAACAGCCCCGGTTTATTATTCATTATTACGGCAGCATTTTATAACAGTGCGTGGAAGTACAGAGGACGGGCATACCGGTATCTACTTCTTGACAGTGGGCACTTGATTCAGAACATCGGTCTGGCGCTTAAAATTGCCGGGATGGATTATGGTATGGACCTTGATTTTGATGATACGAAAATTAGTGCTCTTTTAAACTTGGATAATAAAATGGAAGTACCGTTGGCGTGTGTAGCAGCAGGCTGGAACAAGAGTGTCCCGGAAATGTCAGACAACACACAAATACTGTCGCACTCTCAATTTGACAAGTTTGAATCCCGGTCGCAAGAATTGCAGTATATGCAGCATTACAATACGCTTATCCAGGCTTATGAGGCAGGCAGCAATATTAAATCTTCTTGGCCAGATTCATTACCTGGAGACCTGCATGTAACTGATTCCCCTGCATTAAATACCATTACAATTACCGATGCCGGTTCCGGTGATACTTCTCCTAATAAAAACATGTTCCAAAACCAACCCCGGTATGATTTGGAAAACCTTATTCTTCGCCGCAGGTCCAGACGGAACTTTGCTAAAGAGCATGTGGCCTCGAACCAGTATCTTGAATTGGTTTCATGGGTGCGCCAAGGGATTTGGGAAAAAAATAAATTTTCAGCAGATCGCTTTTTACGAATGGGTATGATATGCCAGAACCTGGAGGGTCTGGATGATGGGTTCTACCTGTTTAATACCCCGCTCACCAAAGCGTCTCTTTTACATTCCGGGAACCTTGCTTCTGATCTTGCTAAGGTTTGCCTGGATCAGGCCTGGATCGCCAGGGCCGCCATGACTTTTTTGTTTTTATCTGATTTAAAGGAACTGGAAGACCAATTTGGCAGTAGGGGCTATCGATATATGATGACTGGTGCAGGAAGGCTGGCTCACCAAATTTACCTTGGTGCCGAACATTTAGGGTTCGGGTGTTGCGGTATTGGGGCAATCTACGATATGGAGGCCAAAGAATTGTTGAATCTTAGAGCCCATAGTGCTTTGGTCTACGCCGTCTCAGCCGGCCCTTTGAAAGCCGGTACGAAAATTGAATAGCTTGAATAGCATTGTATAGATTTAATTAAAGTTGAATATATTCGATCAATGATAAAACGATAGAGCGTCTCAGTTGAATAATGCCCGTTTTAATTTAAGGTGAATGAAATGGGCAAACAACAAAGAGGTGATAGAACAAAAGGAGGAAATATGTCAGATCCCAAGGATATGCGCCAGTGCCAGGTTGCCAATTGCGGCTGTATTTATGACCCCGCTAGAGGAGACCGTAGAGGCAAGGTTAAAAAAGGTACAAAGTTTGAAGAACTTCCAAAAGAATGGCGTTGTCCGGTTTGCGGTGCCAGCCCCAAAAGTTTTAAACCTATGGGATAACTGAGTAAGTCAATCAAGGGAGACGATTATGAAATGGATGCAGTTTTTAACACCGGCCAAGTCTATTGATTTCAAAAAGACCAAATCAATCATCGACGAATCCGGGACAGATCAGGTAACTATCCTGGATGTCCGGCAGCCTAAGGAATATGAGCAGTCCCATATCCCTGGTGCAATCCTTATTCCTTTGCCCCAACTTGGGGATCGTCTTTCGGAAATTGATCGTAAAAAGCCTGTACTGGTTTACTGAGCCGTTGGCGGACGCAGCCGGGTGGCTGCACAAATGCTTGCGGGAAAAGGGTTTAAACAAGTATATAATGTTTCAGGCGGTATAAAGGCATGGCAGGCTGAAACAGCTGTTGGACCCCAGGATTTGGGTGTTCATCTGTTTACAGAAGGCAGCAGCCCGGAAGATGTTCTTAAAGTTGCGTTTTCACTTGAAGACGGGCTACGGGACTTCTACCTGGATATGGCTGAAAAAGCTGAAAATAATCAGGTGAAATCCCTTTTTGAAAAGCTTTCACGTATTGAAATCAAGCACCAGGAATCCATTGTCAAGGCATACCAGGGGTTGGGACATCCGCAGACTACCCTGGAAGACTTGTCGTCCATGGCTGGCAAATCAGCTATGGAAGGGGGCATGACCACCCAGGAGTACCTGGATCTTTTTAATCCGGATATGGGATCAGCCGTAGATGTGGTGTCCCTTGCCATGTCTATTGAAGCACAGGCCCTGGATTTATATCAGCGGGTGGCGGGCAAAGTGAAGTCCCAGGAGTCACAATCGGTTATACTGAAAATAGCAGACGAGGAAAAAGAACATCTGGCAAGTCTTGGCAGGTTGATGGACGGATTATAATCAGGAGATAGACCATGAGGAAACATCTGGTTCTGGTTGGTGGCGGACATGCCCATATGGTCACTTTGGAAAACATCCGAAAGTTTACGGATAAAGGGGTTAAGGTTACTGTGATTGCCCCTTCTTTTTACCACTATTATTCGGGCATGGGGCCGGGTATGCTCGGTACTACATATGCACCTGATGATATTCGGTTTGCTACCCAAAAGGTGGTTACCTCCCAGGGCGGGGTGTTTATTAAGGACCGGGTGGTAAAAATAGATCCAGACCAGCGGCAGGTCTTTACTGAGTCAGGTAATGCCTTTGACTATGATGTGCTTTCATTTAATGCAGGTTCATATGTCCCTTTGGATACACTGTCAAAAGCGGCGAAAGAAGATGAACCGGATAATGTATACCCGGTAAAACCCATTGAAAAACTCATGGAAGCCTCACGGCGTCTCCAGGATTTGTTTAAGGAAAAATCTGCTGTAGTTTCTGTGGTGGGCGGCGGACCATCTGCGGCTGAAGTGGCCGGAAATGTCTGGCAACTGGCACGAAAAACCGGAGGGCATCTGCCTGTGATCCGGATATTTGGTGGTAACGGGTTCATGGCACGGTTTGAACCCGGGGTTAAAAATAGAGTACGGTCAATTTTGTCTCGTCGCGGCATAGACATCGTGGAGACCGGTTATGTAAGCCGTGTGGAACAGCAACGAATTGTGATGGAATCAGGGGAGGAGTTCCCAACCGATTTTACTTTTATGGCATTGGGTGTAATTCCTAACACGATATTTAAAGCATCCGGCTTGCCTGTTGGTCCTGACCAGGGCCTTATAGTTAATGAATTCCTTCAATGT
>JAKSAU010000811.1 GCA_022361535.1 Desulfobacterales bacterium | reverse complement strand
GGTACCCTGGCCCGCACCTTCAACACCATGGTCAGGGAGTTGAAAAAACTGAGCATCCGGGACAGGGAGCATGCCGAACAACTGCAGCGAAAGGTCCGGGAGCGTACCGTGGAGCTGGAGGAAAAGACGGAACAGCAGGAGCGGACACTGGAACGGCTCCAGCAGGAAATCAGCGACCGGAAAGCGGTTGAGCTCCGCCTGAGCCGGTCCGAGGAAAAATACAGGGATATTTTCAACAATTCCGTCCAGGGAATATTTCAGTCATCCCGGGACAACCGGGTTCTCAACGCCAATCCTTCCATGGCCAGGATACTGGGATACGATTCCATTGAGGAGTTCAAGGCCACCATTGACAACCTGGCCAGGCAGGTCTACGTCAAGCCCGAGGAGCGGGAGGCCTTTCTCGGGCTTCTCCGGGAGAATGATTTTGTCTCCGGTTTTGAGACCCGACTCAAGAAAAAGGACGGGTCCCGTATCTGGGTATCCATCTGCGGACGGGCCATCCGGGATGAAGACGGCAACCTGCTGTATATCCAGGGGTCATTCGAGGATATATCCGAACGGAAAAAGGCCCAGGAAATTTTCAGGCATGCCAAGCAGATGGCCGAAGAGGCCAGCCGGGCCAAGAGCGAGTTTCTGACCATCATGAGCCACGAGATCCGGACCCCGCTCAACGCCATCATCGGCATGACCCGGCTGACGCTGACAACGGCGCTGACCGATACCCAGAAAGAGTACCTGGATGCCGTCCTGATATCGTCGGATCATCTCCTGACCCTGCTGAACAATATCCTGGATTTTTCCAAGATCGAAGCCGGTAAATTCGTCCTTGAAAACCGGGCCTTTGACATCGAATCCCTGCTGAACGACATGATGACCATGTTCCGGTTCCAGGCCCGGAAAAAGCAACTGGAACTGAATTTTACCACCAAGGATATCCCGAGATACGTTTTCGGGGACATCCACCGCCTGCGCCAGATTCTGGTCAACCTGGTGGGCAATGCCATCAAATTCACCAGTTCGGGGAGCATCTCCATTGCCGTGGATGTCCGGGATCCCCTCCCGGCTGAGGGCGGCGATGTCCGCTTCCATTTTTCCATCAGGGACACCGGCGTC
>JAKSAU010000614.1 GCA_022361535.1 Desulfobacterales bacterium | reverse complement strand
TTAATCCCGAATCGGTACGCCATTTCCCGCTGCCGTTCGCCACCAGGAACGACAGGATAGAGCGGACGTTGGTTTTCATCCATCGCCCATGCGGCAGCCCAGTCGCTGGACCCAGCGATAATCGGCGAAACACCGTCGTTGACGCGCTCCCCAGCGCGCTCAACCCATAACTGCCCGCCGCCATAACGACCGGGAAAATCATCCAACAAATAAAATGCGCGTGTCAGTACATGCGGCGGCGCAACCGGCACCAAGGGCGGCAAATCCAAGCGATTGACGATTTGCCGCAGAGCCGATGCCTGGGCGCTACCGCCACGCTCTTGCGTATCAAACAGGACCGTCCCCCCGTTGCGGAGGTATTCTTTCACCGCCAGCGTCGCGACATCGTCCAGTTCGTAATCGGGCGTCACAGGCCAATATATCAATGGGAAGAACGATAACTCGTCGCGTCCGGGTTCCACCGCCTGCGGCGGCCCCAGTTCGGCGGCCGTCCGGCGCGCCAACATTACGGTCAGACCGTTTAAGCCGAGCGCGCTGACGTCATCGACCCGATTATCCCCTGTCCGAAGATACGCGATCCGGGTTTCAAGACTGTTTTCCGCCGCAAAGACCTCGTCGGCTTGAACCGGCGACACGGCCCACGGGGCGGCCAGCAAAAGCGCCAAACCCGCCACGGTGGCCGCACGTCCTGCGGTTCGGTGCCCACCCGTCCGCACCCATAACCCTGCCGCCATGTCGACCAGGAACAACACCAAGGCCACGGCAAACAAAATACCGGTCAAATCTCTTTCCGCGGGGCGTACATACGCCGCCTCCGACCAGCCGGGGGCGACCGGTAGCGGTGCCATGGTCGGCATCGATGTGGTTAAATTGAACGCCCGCCGCAAATCGCCAGCGGAATAGATGCCCGGAGGGTTATGCTGAGTTACCGGATCCGTCTCGATCGCGGCCGTCGTAATCGGCTGCGCGGTCGCCGGTGGCGCACCCAGCCGAGCAAAACCGTCCAGAATCTGTTCAGGCACCAGCGGCACAGCGTTTAGCCCGCCCTCGACACCGCGCCCAAGCGCTGAAAGTCGCCGCATCATCTCGACGAATAAGCCGCTCAACGGCAAATCGGACCACGTTGCATTCGGAGACGTATGGAACAAGACGATCCAGCCCGC
>JAKSAU010000405.1 GCA_022361535.1 Desulfobacterales bacterium | reverse complement strand
GGCCGTTTCATCCAAATCGCCGGACGCGAACAGCTGCTTCTCCAATCGATCGATGGGACATTTGGCCTTCCATTCCTCCAGATCGCCCTCTTTGCGATAGACCATGGGATCTCCGACGTAATGTCCCTCCCATCGGCAGGTGATGGAATCGATAAGGGTGGGGCCTTTTCCTTCCCGGGCGCGCGCCACCGCCTCGCGGGTCGCCTGGTATACCGCCAACACATCGTTGCCGTCCCCCGTGACCCCCGGCATGCCGTAACCCTGGGCCCGGTCCGATATCTTCTCGATCTTGAGATGGAAGTCGCGGTGTGAAAGCTCCGCGTACTGATTTTGCTCGCAGAAGAAAATCATCGGAAGATCCCACAGGGCCGCCAGGTTCATCGTCTCATGCACGATCCCCTCGTTGCTCGCGCCTTCACCGAAAAACCCCAGTACGACCTGGTCGCTTTTTCGAAGCTTTCCGGCCATGGCGACGCCACTCCCGACCGGCAGGCCGCCGCCCAATATGGCGTTTCCGCACAGAATCCCGAGGTCTTTATCCGCCATGTGCATGGAGCCGCCACGGCCTTGATTACTACCCGTTTTCTTCCCGTACAGCTCCGCCATCATTTTCCGGGTGTCCATGCCCTTGGCAAGGCACTGTCCATGCCCCCGGTGCGTCGGGCAGATGTAATCATCTTTTCGTAACGCGAGGCAGGCCCCGGTGACAGAAGCTTCCTGGCCGATGCAGACGTGAATCCAGCCGGGAAATTTTCCGTTCTTGAAAAGATCCATCGCCCGGGTTTCAAACCGTCTGACCAACATCATGGTCTCATACATGCGAAGTTTTATTTCTTTGGATATCTCCATCGTATCACTCTCCCTGTTTCCGAAATTTTAATCCGTATCGATGCTGACGGAATTTCAACTAAACTATGAACCATCTTCCCTGGTAAAACACTTCGTTTGCTAATAAATGATGTACGATCCAGACATTAAGAATCGCGGGAATACCGATCAGGCCAATACGCCGTTTAATGCAAACGATT
>JAKSAU010000396.1 GCA_022361535.1 Desulfobacterales bacterium | reverse complement strand
GCCGTTTATAACCTTTTTTAAATTCAAATCCGCAGGCCAGGCAGCGGCAGGGTGATATTAAAAGCCGTTTGTTTTTGTGCTTCAGGCTTTTTTCTATTGACCCCAGGTGATGGGGAACATCCTTTTCCGTGATGCTGGCCCCTTGGGAAATATCCCTGATGGTCATGTCTCCTTTTTCAAGCAGTTCAATAATGTCCTGCCTGATGGTTTGTTTTCGATCAATCCCCATAGTCTTATAAGTTTGCCAAAAGCAGAATAATGCCTAACGTGGCTACCAAAAGCCCTGCCAGGATTTCAATGGTGTTCTCCAGAATATGTCTCACCTTTGACCCTTCAGAGGTGAGGTTGATAGCCGCAGCTTTTCCAGACATACCAGCCAGAACAATCAGGGTGATGGTGGTGGCCATGCCCGAGGCAATACACAAGCCTAGAAAAACACCCAATCCTGTTAGTTCCATGGAAATGGCAAAGAGCATCACCATTACGACCCCAGGGCACGGGATAAGCCCTACGGCAACCGCAGTGGCCAAAGGGTTTGTAAACAGGTATGTACGGGAGTCGCCGGAAGGGTTTGCACTGCGGAACCAGTTTATTATCCCTTTTATGAATATCACGCTTCCCATAAGGCTGATAAAAGAAAAGCTGACCACCTGGGTGACATAGGTCATGGATTCAAGGGATTGGGATATGCCTGCCTGAAAAAGATATTTTACCGCCAAGACCAGAAAAATCCCTGAGCAGCCATGGGTGATCGCTAAAAGATTGCCGAACATTACCCCCTGATACAAACTTGGTTTGCAGGACAAAATGTAGGAGAGTGCCACTGCTTTTCCATGTCCGGGCCCTGCAGAGTGAACCATTCCGTACAAAAATGCGGACAGGCAAAGCAAAAACAGGGGCAGAATGGTTTTTTCTTCTTTGGCTTCCCGGATCAAAGAAGACATTTTCTCCCTCAACTGATGCTGCCAGAACACTATTTTTAAAAAGAACTCGCTTTTTACAGGGGATGACAGTGTCTTATGGCTTTTTTCAGGCTTTGAGGTAAAAGGGTTGTGAGCTTTTCCAGCAGACGGAACTGAAAAAAGAAACACTGCCAAGCAGATCAAAAAAAGAGCTTTTTTCATTGTTTTTGCCGGAATGTTAAAAAGATAGCCAACGGGTTGACAGTCTCATAATAAATCAAAGTTGACATGTCACGTTCTGACCGGGTTTCAACGATAAAGGGACCTGTGTTTTCCAAAGAGATATGACGGATATCCGGAAAATAAATGGCAGAATAATACTCAGGGTCATATGGCGATAAAATAATCTGTTTGTCAGCGTTCACTGCGGTGACATGGCAGGGAATAAAAAATTCATACTTGAGTTTGCCCTTTTCAAGCGTGGCGTTAAAGTCCTTGATGAATTTTACAGCAAAAGGCTTCCCGTCGATTTTTACATTGATGTAATAGTTGTACTCGGCAATGTATCCAAACGCCTTTTCTTTGATAACACGCACTTCATTTTCATCCAGATGCTTGTTTTGGTCTTTGTCAAAATCTTCACCGATCATAACTGAAAACATCTCGTCAAAGGCCCAATTTATCCTGAAGCCGGCAAACCCTTTGTCGTCAAAGACAAGGGTTGTTCTTTGCTCGATAAATACATGGGGATGGGCAAAGGTCTGTTCCGGGGCTAAAGCCAGCAGAACAAAGAAAAGCAGTGTTAAGAATCTATAAAAATAAAATCTGCCGGGCATTACTATGTGTGTCCTAAATTCTGTTCTAATTTAAACAATTACAAACCCTGACGGTTATAAACGCTTGAACTCTGGTTTACAAGTTCTCTTTAGGATACATGACTTGTGTCCCTGATGCTTTTATTCCAATAAAGGTGCGTTTGAATCAGAATTAAGCCTGGTGTTGGGAACATGAAAGCAGGTTATTTCATTGGGTTCAGAACGTAAATGGGGGCATTGGCTTTTTCAGAAGTAACGATGATGGCTCCTGTTTTTTGATCCAGGCAAAGTGCTTCCCGCTGAACTAACTCGCCAGTGTTCGGGTGGGGCAGTTCAAGCAGCAGTGGCATAGCTGTGAAAGCATCCTGCCATGTCTGGCCAGATTGGCGGTTATAAATATAGCCATGCTTGTAGGTTAGGATTACCATGGTTCTTCCGTCTGAACTCAGATCCATAGCCGTAGGCTGGGAGCGAAAGGCTCCATATTTGTCTTTTAGATCCGATGGTGTGGGCTCAGGTATGTTTTTTATTATTCCAATTTGATGTGCTGTATACATGTCCCGGCCTGGAGAAACAATAAGCGGCAACTCATACAATACGGGTTCTGGTTTGCGCTTACTCAACAAAAGAATTCTTTGTTTTGGTACGTCAACAGCGACAGCTTCACAATCGTTTGGGCCGTCTGCATATTTAAATTGTATTTTACATTCAATGGGCAGCTTTTTTTGGTGGGATTCAGGATCAGGCTCTTTGATGACAAGGAGGGTGCAAAAGTTTCGTTTTGCTTTATTGTCTCCTAGGTCGGCGATTAACAGGAAATGCTCGCCATTGTATTCAAATGCGCTAAGATCTTCCCAATCAGTATTTTTAACCTCCATACCGCTTGGTGATACAATCAAAAAACTATTCAGTCTTTTGCCTGTTGGAGCCAGTGCATATAACACTGCCGGATTCCCTCCATCATTTATGACCCATAGGGTTGATTGTCTTCCTGTGGAGGCAGCTATGCCTGATGCCTCTAAAATATTGGGGTCGGTTATGGTTCCGGTCCTGACAGCTTTTTTATAGGGTGCCTGTTTCAAATTCAGGGGCGCAGCTGTGGTGAAAGGTATAATAAAAAATAGGCTTAACGTGATGATGAGATTCAAAACAAAGTGTAAATAGGATGCCATTTGATTTGTCTTTTATCCAGGGGTGACTTTTGCCACCCCTGGTAATTTTTAAAGTAAAGAGTACGTGTTATAATTCAATGCGGGTACCTAAAACCGTTAAAAATTTGGCCAGCCAGTCCGGATGGGCCGGCCAGGCCGGCGCTGTAACAAGATTGCCGTCCACATGTGCCTGATCCACCGGGATATCAGTATAAGTGCCTCCGGCGCATGTGACATCAGGTCCCACAGCCGGATAGGCAGAACAGGTTTTACCTTTTACAACACCTGCGGCCGCTAAAACCTGTGCGCCGTGACAAATAGCTGCAATGGGCTTTTGGGCATCTGCAAAGTGACGAACCATATCAAGCACTTTCTCATTGAGACGAATGTATTCCGGTGCCCGCCCGCCCGGAATAACAAGGGCATCGTATTCTTCTGCAGAAATCTTGTCAAAATCAGCGTTAAGGGCAAAGTTGTGGCCTGGCTTTTCACTATAGGTCTGGTCTCCTTCAAAGTCATGAATAGCAGTTCTCACGGTGTCTCCCGTTTTTTTGTCAGGACAAACGGCATGGACTTCATGGCCAACCATCAAAAGGGCTTGAAATGGTACCATGACCTCATAATCTTCAACATAGTCACCTACGAGCATTAAAATTTTTTTCTTACTCATTATATCCCCCTTTGTTTATTTTAATACAGGCGATTGATCTGGGTAAACCCTGCAAAACCTTGATGAGGTAATGTCTTATGGATCATGAAAATAAAAGAAGCCTGTTGAATGACTCAATATACGTTTTTTGGTTTTAAAGATCAATTAACATAATTGCCTGAAAAAAGTTAAAATGCTTTAAAATCAACAGGTTTGTTAATATGTTAGAAAAAGATAAATTTCAGAAGTTGTGGTGCAAAACAGGCTCTCGAATGCCCAATGAACAAATTCACATTACACAAGTTTTGTGTTAAAACACCTTCCATGAGTAAAGAAACCCCATTTGCAATACGGTCCAAGGTATGGATAGAAGATAAAACAGGTAAGGTGATTTTCGGCCTTGGCCGATTCAGGATTTTATCGGCCATTGACCGGTGCGGGTCCATTAATGCGGCAGCCAAGGATCTTAAGATGGGCTATCGTGCTGTGTGGGGGAAGATCAAGGCAACCGAAGAAGGCCTGGGCCAGCCCCTTTTGGTTCGGAATGCAGGCGGTGCGGCCGGTGGCGGATCTACCCTGACACCGCTGGCCAGGAAGTTGTTAGAAGAGTTTAATAAAGTCCATTCCCATGTTCTTACCGAGTCAGACGCCTTTTTTGAGGCGGTTTTTGAAAAGAAGATAAAAGAAGAACTTTAAAGCTTTCTCTAATCGTAAAACCCTTCAATGATAATTTGGGGCAGTTCTGAAGCGCTTTTCTGGTATTCGGTAAATTTTACGCCAAAAATATCCTGTTCTACAGTCAGGATCGCCTGCCTGCCTTTTATTACTGTTCCTTTTGCTGCACAGCTTTTGACCCGTATGGCCGGGGCAACGGAATGGGATCGGTATGCCTGGCTGAGAAGGAATGTATCCTTACGGATGGTCAGTTTTTTGATGGTTTCTTCAAGCTCCCGGATCTTGACTGTACTTGCTTTTATCTTTTCCTGGATCTCTTTTTTTCTGGTTTTATATTTATGGGTATAGCGCCGGGTGGCATTTACAGCGGCCCTGTACATCCCGTATTTAATATCTGCCAGTTCCCGGGCATGTTTTTCAACCTGGTCCGGTGTCATATCCTTGGTATCTTGCAGAAATTCCCGTTCAAAATTGGCTGCGCCGGGATTTACTATTGCCGGTTTTTTTTGAAGGTCCGGCCATTTTTCAGGCGTTTTTTGGGCAGCTGAAAGCTTGTCTTTTAGGCGGGGCAGACCTAAAAGCGGTTTAAACTGTATCAATGTCAGGATGTATTTAAGATAGGCCTGTTGAACCAGGTAGGATTCTTTTAAATCGAGTTTTTCCTGCAGCCATTCTTCCAGTTCTCGGATTTCGTCAATACAATGCAGCCGCTTGAGCTCGTCGGTTCTATTCTGGATTAGGGATGTAATGCTGTCTGCTTTGAGATTTGGTATTTTTCCTGTTTGAAGTACGCATGGCCTGGGGCCATTGTAAAAGACATTTTTTACGGTAATATCCTGATAAGCCTGGACAGCAGTGGAGAGTATGTCTGCATTGGGGGCTTTCAAACTTTTTGCTGTGACAATAAAGGCATTGGAAATGGCTTTGCCTGCTATGATATCCCCTTCAGCCTTGATCTTGGCAGGCTCGTCTTCTTCCCGGACATCTTTTTTTCCTATGTCACCTTTTACTAAAAGGTCTCCGGCAGCAGACACCTGCCCCAGTATATCTCCTAAGACTTCGATATGCTGGCACCGAACCTGTCCGTTTTCAAGGATGGAGCCGTCAACTATAAGATTGATATCTTTGAATTCTTCACCCAGATCCATATCAATGGAGCCCGTGTAGTGGCGGGTCGGAACGGACATGTCCTTTTGTTTAACAAAAAGGGTCCGGTTCTGATAGAGCACCGCCAGCCCATCGGCTTCTGCAACGAAAAAGTCTTTATCCCGCACTACCCCTTCACCACAGTTAAGGTGGATTGGTTTAACCGGTGGAGGGGCAAGGACAAGACCGCTGACGTCTTTGCCTGGCATGCCTTTTTCCGGGGGAATGTGTTTGGCCATGACATCCCCTTTTTTTACGATTGGAACTAGGTCTGCATCGCCTGATTTTCCGGACGCTTTGAAATCCGTATCAAAGTAGTATTCAATATACCCGTCTTTTCCCGGTTCAGGTGCCTGGCCACTTGCAATGAGAATCTCTGTACCACGTATATTTTCTTCAAGATATGCCTGGATCTCTTCATCCGGGCAAAGCCCCCAATTGATGCCAATAGAGTTGAGCCACCCTTTCAGATCTTCCACCTGAACTTCTTCAAACGCTTCTTGTACCCGTATTAAATGCGCCGTTAATTTCTTTGTGGAAAACCGGTACTCAAATTGCTTTGCCAGACGTTTATGAATGTTGGTTTCCGAATTGTATTTCTCAAGCGCCCGTTCAAGAGAAAGCCGCTTTTTTTCCAGCTCCTTTTGAATTTTTAAAACATGATTGAGATTCTCGTCTGAAAGATCAAATAACTCTTTTAATATGGCTCCCAGATAACGCCTGGAGTTACCTTCATCCACTTCTTTTTTCTGTAAGGTTAAGGCTTGATTGAGTTGATCAAGGGTAATGTATTCCTTTTTAACGGCAATGGCGCCAAACCGCATGCTCAAAGAAAGTTTTTCTATTTCTGTCGTAGCGATATCATTAAGGGCCTCGGCTAAAAGCTCATCCTTGATCCTGTCCTGGGTCAAAAGAATTGCTGCTTTGTTGGCCCGGGTGATCTCTTGGTTCTCCAGGAGAATATCCCCGATGAGTTTGCTTTGTTTGGTCTCTTTAAAAATGGTGGTTTGCAGATTCAAAGCCTTTTTGACATTTTCCGGCAGGACAAAGTTGTTGGCAATTCCAAGCTCACCGAATTTTTTATCCAGCATTTTCAGTTCAAGGTGGTCACAAACAGCGGATAAAAAAGATATATCTTGATCCGAAAGAGTACCTGTTCGATGAAGAAAGGTCGCTGATGTAAGACTTGGAGTTTTGAGCTTTTTTTGTGCATATTTATCCAGCAGTTCATTTTCCCGCTCAAGGGGAATCAGCCGGCATCTTACGGCAAGAGATATCAGGGTTTGGTCCGATTTTTCATATAATTTCAGCGTGTTGTCGGAAATGTTGCCGTCTGCCCGTGAAGAACCTTTTGCCGTTTCAGAAGAATGGATATCAGGATTCATAACACTGGGAAAAGTAAACAATTTTACCCAGTCTGTCAAGAAATCGGATACCCGGTTTTGGTCTTGTGTGTCCCAAGGATTTGGGGTATGGGTTAAGTATGAAAGTTCTAATAGGTTTTATTCTATCCATATTTCTTTTTACCGGGTGTGAGGAAACCAATGTGTATCTGGCCACTGAAGCCGGCGTTGATGCAGTAAAGGCGGTCGCACTGAGTGACGACGATGTCAGGCACCTGGCTGATAAAGCTGTGGCTGTTTCAGACGGTCGACATCAGGTTGCAGGTCCTTCGAACCCCTACGCCAGGAGACTGAACCGGTTAATGGGGATGGTGCCGGCCGAGGCTGCAAAAGGGTATCATTTGAAAGTCTACCTGGACCCTAAAGTGAATGCTTTTGCCATGGCAAATGGTAGCATACGGATATACAGCGGCCTTATGGACAGGATGAATGACAAAGAGTTGTTGTTTGTCATTGGTCATGAGATGGGTCATGTCAGTGAAAAACATATTAAAAGAAAAATAATGGTAGCGTACGCTGCATCGGCCTTGAGGAAAGGTATTGCTTCCCAGGAAAATATGGGCGGATTGATTGCGTCGTCAGCTATTGGTGGGTTTGTCCAGGCCCTTGCCAATGCCCAGTTTTCTCAGACCGAGGAACAGTCTGCCGATGATTTTGGGCTTAAGTTTTTGATTAAGATCAGTTTTTCGGAAGATCAGGCTGTTGATATTGCTTCAGGGGCTTTGGAGAAACTTGCGCTTTCTTCAAATGAACACTCTATGATGTCCAGCCATCCTGATCCTGAAAAACGGGCTGACAGGATGCGATCTGCCTTGGATGAAAAACAAGATGGGTCGTTTGTGTCCGGTTTAATGGCTAAAGTTAAAACATGGTATGAATACCTAAAAGAGAAGGTGGTTGACAGCACTGCCCAAAAGGAAAATCAATGAGTATAAAGTTCTGCAGCCAATGCGGCAGTTCCATGACCCAACGCATACCTGAAGATGATGACCATTTAAGGGCAGTTTGCAGTCAGTGTGATCATATCCACTATGAAAATCCTAAGGTGGTGGTAGGCACCATCCCCATTTTCGGGGATCAAATTCTCATGTGTAAACGTAATATTGAGCCAAGGAAAGGTAAATGGACTCTGCCGGCAGGATATCTTGAAAACCGTGAGTCTGTCCAGGACGGCGCAGTGCGTGAGACCTTGGAAGAGACAAAGGGCCAGGTGAGAATTATTGCCCCTTACCGGATGTTCAATATTCTTTTTGTGGATCAGATATATTTGATGTTCATGGCTGAACTTTTATCAGAAGATTTTGGACCGACTGCCGAGAGCACGGATGTCCGTCTTTTTTTTGAGTCAGAAATTCCTTGGGATGATATTGCGTTTGAGGTGATCCGGCAGACTTTGAAAGATTTCTTCAAGGATCGTAGACACGCCCGTGTCAAAAACGCTGTAAAAGAAGATTATATGTTTGAAGTCAAGGATATAGTCTTTAAACCGGTCACGGTGATATCGTGAGCTGGGAACCGGAAAATCTAAGAGTATTAATCGTAGATGACAGCCGGGCTATGCGTCGTATCGTCCGAAAATATTTAGAGCGAAACGGTGTGACGCGAATTGCTGAAGCAGGCAACGGCCAGTCCGCCTTGGATCTGGCCCGGTTTCAACCCCTGGATTTGATTGTCTCTGATTTGAATATGCCCGTGATGAGCGGTATGGAACTACTTAAGATTCTAAAAAAAGACCCTGATCTAAAAAAGATTTGTTTTATTATCCTCACCGTAGAAGCCATTCAGAAAACCATGAACTTGGCCATGGAAATGGGGGCAGATTCATATATTGTCAAGCCGATTACTGAAACCCTGTTTATAAAAGAGATCAAACGGGTACTCGATATTTTTCCAAGCAGATCAATTTAAATAGAATATTGCTAACGAATCAGGCAGGATGTGAATTTTTTGAAAATCTCAAGGGAGAATTTGCCTTCCAAGACCTCATTTTTGATTAACTTCAGCGTATCAAATGGTTTTTTCGCCTTTCGAAAAGACTTATTCCTGTAGGTTAAGGCTTCGTAGCAGTCAATAAATCCTATGAGTTGACTTTCCTTGCACAGAATATCCGTTCCGTTCGGATACCCGCTTTTATCAAGCCGTTCATGGTGTTCCAACGCTACATTGGCAACTGCAATATTAAAATCTGTATTCAAGATTATCATATCATGGCCAGCCTCTGCATGGTTCTTGTATTTCTCAAATTGTGGCCGGCTAAGGCGGTCTTTGGATTCGATGATGTCCTTGTCCAAAGTGCATGTGCCCACATCATGGAGCAGGGCGCAAAGACCTAAAATTTGGGTCTCTTTTTCCGACATACCCGTGTAAAAACAATATTGAAGCGTCAAAGCCGTTACATTCACAGTATGCTCAACCATCAATTCAGAGGCCGTTGCCACTTTTGACAGGTAACCCATCGTACTGTGATCTTTATCTGAGTTTTTAAACAGGATATCAAGTGTTTCGGGAAGGGCGAGCATAACGCTTTCCTGGCCTGGCCTCAACGCCTCTCGCACAATATTGCCAAGAGCTGTTTTGATCTCTTGGAGACCACCCTGGGCGAATTGTTTGGCGAATTCCATATTCAGGCCCTGGGTTAATTCTTTTAAAGCCTGTTCTTTGTCTGCTGTCGGGATGAATAATTGGGGGTGGCGGTCCTGATCGGCCCGTTTTTGATCAAAAACTTCTCCTGCCTGCTTATAGAGAATAAACTCCCCGTCTTTGGACTGGTAATAAAAGGGGACTGATTTAAAAAATTGTACCTGAGTTGCCCTAACAGTAAAATAATCCGTCACCAGATTCACTCTTAATTCTAATTGTTTCTTTTGGTTAAAGTCAGACGCGAAATACTCTAAAGGATTTGATCGAGAATGTCAAACCGATCAAAGGGCGGCATAATGCATGCGCCTGAGAATAAATCCCTTGCCAAATCCAGCATTTGCTTTGTATTTTCAATACCTGTTTTCAATGGATTTGTACTGGTTTCCATTTCTTTTTGAAGTGATTCCGGTACCGCGATTCCTGCGACTTTATCGTGCAAAAAACGGGCATGCCTGACAGAGATCAAAGGCAGGATGCCTAATATGATTGGTACCTTTATATGGGCCAGTCCTTTGTGAATAGCAAGCGCTGTTTTACGATCGTATACCGGTTGGGTAACGATAAAGCGGCACCCGGCCGCAGCTTTTCTTTCGACTCGTTTTATTTCATGCTCCAAACCGTCGACTTCAGGCCTGTAGTCAAGTACCGCACCAATGTGGAGGCCAGACTCTTTAGCCATGGTGACCAGTTCAAAGACATTTAAATCGTTGACTGTTGTGGTAGGATTGTCCGGCGAATTGGCTGATGGGTCCCCGGTGACGGCGATAACTGTCTCAAGGCCCATGGCCTTTGCTCCCCATAGTTCTGCCTGCAGTCCAAGCCGGTTATGATCCCGGACAGTGAAATGAAGGATGGCGGGCTTGCCGGTTTTTTCCTGCAAAAGGCAGGAAAAGGCCATGGCTGACATCCTGGGTTTGGCCACAGGATTTGATGCCACACTGAATCCGTCAAATCCAAGGTTGGAAACGGGAAGAATTTTATCCAAAAGCGGTCCAATATCGCTGCCTTCAGGCGGCACCACTTCAATGGTAATTTTAAATGCATCAGGATCAGAAATCAGAAAGGACATTTCACCCTCCTTATGTGATGGTGGAAGTTTTTTACCAGTATGTATTAAACTTGTGTCCGGGTCAAATATATAAATTATTGTCAGAAAGTTGCAATTGAGGCAAATACATCAAGGTGAAATTTTGCTTGAGACTGCAAGAGGATTTTATGCCTGGGTTGTATTGAAGAAGAGAACAAGCTGCGCTATAACAAATGGAATGCCAGCACCAGTATATTAAAACCTAAGCTGTCAGGCAGGAAAGGTTGGCTGTATTATTCTTTTCTGCCTGATCTTTTTATGAGGAGTTGTGATGAAACAAGTATTTTATTCCTGGATTGCCCTGATTGTGTTCTTTACAATGGTTCCTGTTCATGCCGGCGAGCTTGAGGATCTGTTCGCCTCTGTTGAAGCTTTGGGAATAGAACGAAACGGATATGTATTGTGCAAGGCATTGACGCCTGAACAGCATGATCTGGCAAAAAAGAATTACCAGGAAGCCAATTCTGAAAAGGTGTATAAATTCCAGGATCAGAACTTGAATATTGTTGCGGACAAGACAACCAATCGTGTGCTGGTCGTGTTTGAGCAATTTGAACAGGTCGGCCAGGTCCAGGTGCAAAACCTGGTGGGAGATTTGTTCATGGCATATGAGGATCCGACTATTTCTGCCCATGACAGAGTTGTTTACTGGGCCTGGGGAAAAAAGGGCAAGTTTACTGCGGATCAATTTAATCTGGCAAAAGAGGAAAAAAAGGCTTTGGACATCCTGGCGACGGTAAAGATGAGTTCAGATATAAAAATCATGGATAAATCCGAGTCTGAGGCCAAAGGAAATGCCTATTACATTATCAGCTCTGATCCGCTGCTCAAATTTTTCCAGGACGAGTAATTTACTTTTTTTTATACCGATACCAAATATCATATAAGATAAAACCGGATAAGAACCTATAGTTATTAAGCTTGTTCCCGCATTATTCTGACCGGTATTATAACAAATGTACAGACTGGTAACAAAGCCAGTCTGTATCCCGCGGGTATCCCTTTCAACTATTCCTGGGTTCATATCTGCGCAAGAGGTTTTTCTTTTAGCCGTATTGAAAACGTACTTTATTTATTGTTGAACTTTCATAAAAAATAAGGGTATACTCCCCCTATCATTCTTGCATCTGATGTAGATTTTCAATCCAGGTTTTACACTGAAATTGAGGCTATTCACTTAAACCCGTTTTTATTTTGAGTGTTGTAATAGAATCGTTACAATTGTTACATCTTAGTTTCTTGCTGATCTTCCCTGACTCAAAATACATTAATTAGCTATATAGAAGCGTTTTTTGCAGCAAATTTCCCGGCGGAAATAGAATCGCGACCACTGAAACTTAAGACTAAAGCAAAAGGGGGCCTTTGTGAAAGTCGGGTACGGGGTTAGGCTGATCATTGTGGCGGCAAGCATTGTTGTGATGGTCGGTTTCGGCTTGTTGGTAAAACAGTTTCTTGTACCAAAGTCTTTTGGTAAATTTGGGCATTATCGTGCTGATGCCATTATAGAAGAGGCAAGCATTCCAATCCGGCACGGTACAAATGTTTCCTGTTATTCATGTCACCCTTACGAAGCAAAAGTGCATAAGGCAGGTCTTCATAACACCATTTCCTGTGAATTCTGCCATGGCCCTTATGCCGATCATGTTAAGGACAATAAAAAGATCGGCACTCTTCCTGTGAAAACAGATAAAGAGATCACAAGGCTGTGCCTGCGATGTCATAATACGGAAATAAAAGCCAGATCGGAGCAGGTCATCAAAACCGTTGCCATGCCGGATCATTTAGAATCCCAAAAGGTAAAATTGACCCATAACTGCAACCAGTGCCACCATGTCCATGCCCCGTTAAGATACATCCTGCGGGCAAAACAGATTACCGGGCTTACGGAGAAAGAGATATGAAGATTCATCCCCCTGAACCGGATATGACAAAGCGGTCGTTTTTGGAAAAAGTTCTTAAAGGAACTATTGCCGGATCTCTTTTCCTGGTTTTCCCCATGGGTGGTAAAGCCTTTGAACCGCCGGCACAAATACCGGGAATACGAGACAAGGAATACAACATACTGGACCAGGATTTTGCCTTTATCGTAGACATCACCCAATGCATTGGCTGCGGGTCCTGCTGTGTGGCTGACAAACGCGAATACAATGTACCTGACGGCAATTACCGCACCTGGGTGGAGCGTTATGTAAAGGGCTTTTCAGACCGGGTATACGTGGATGCACCCAACGGCGGCCTGGACGGATACCAGACGCCCAGAGCAGATATTGATGAAGAAGTCAGGGATACTTTTTTTGTTCCCAAGCTCTGTAACATGTGCAAAGAGGCCCCTTGTGTGCAGGTCTGTCCTGTAGGCGCGACATTTACCTCGCCTGACGGATTCATACTGGTAGATGAAAAACGATGTGTGGGCTGTGCCTACTGTATCCAGGCCTGTCCGTATTCAGTACGCTTTATCAATCCAAATACCAAAAATGTGGAAAAGTGCACCTGGTGCTATCACAGGGTTAGAAAAGGTCTGCAGCCTGCCTGTGTGGATGTCTGCCCCACAGGTGCCAGGAAATTCGGCAGCCTGAAGGATGAAACATCAGAAGTATACAAAATCCTAAAAGGGCCCGGGGTACTGACTGTATTGAAAAAGGAGATGGGCACCTGGCCTGCCCTTTACTACAAAGGCGCCAGAAGGGAGGTGATCTGATGATTACGGCAATGTCCTCTGCAGCAGGGGTGTCCGAATCCTGGGGATCGGCTGCCATGCTGGTGTCAAATTTTGTGTTCCCAAATGATCTTCATGTTCACTGGTCTATGATGATCGTACTTTATCCCTATATTACAGGTCTCGTGGATGGTGCGTTTATCATTGCTGCCTTGTATTATCTGTTTAATGTAAAAAGTCTCAAGCCTGTGGCCCGGTTCTCCCTGCTGTTTGCACTGGCATTTTTAAGCTGTGCAACCCTGCCTTTGCTGCTTCACTTAACACACCCTGAACGAAACCTGAACATGTTGATCACTCCAAGCCCGTCTTCGGCCATGGCCGGGTTCGGCTATATTTTTGCCGTATCCATGGGCGTTTTGGTATTCATCATTCTTTTTGTTTACAGGCCCGTGCTGGTTGAACTTCGATCTGTTTCTAAAGGATGGCTTCAGACCCTGTACCGGGTAATCACTTTTGACAGCATTGATTTGTCAAAAGAAGCCATGGCTTTAGATGCAAAGATCATTAAAATCCTGGTGGGTATCGGTATTCCAATTGCCGCGGTTTTGCATGGTTATGTCGGGTTTATCTTTGGCGGGGTCAAGGCAAATCCAACCTGGTCTACCCCGCTTATGCCGGTCATTTTCTTGTTTTCTGCCTGTGTATCCGGGATTTCGGCCATTATTTTAGCTTATATAATTATTCGTAAATTCACGGGCCGGTCTGTTGATCATGACTGCATCGCCACCATGACCAAGACGCTCACCCTCTTTTTTATCCTGGCGTTCAGTTTTGAAATGTTGGAAGTGTTTTCCCATTCATATTTGAAAACCGGGTACCATCACATGGTTGAAGGGCTGCTCAACGGTCCTTTGGCATCTTCGTTCTGGCTGTGGCAGGTCAAAATTTGCTCTGTGATTCCCTTGATCCTTTTGGGAGTGATGGGACTGATTAAGCTTGATGAATATCTGTACAATTTTTTGGCTGCAGCCGTATCTGCCATCCTTTTGCTCCAGGTGCTGATCATGCGCTGGAATGTGGTTATCGGCGGTCAGCTCATGAGCAAAAGCGCCCGTGGATACACTGAGTTTCATCCGGAATGGTTTGATAAGGAAGGGATCATTGCCGTAATTGTGGTGATGTCCATTCCATTTATCCTTCTCTGGGTCCTTGGCAAAATATTTCCGTTTTGGGCCGGGGAACATGAATCCTAGAATTTAAATTTTTACGCATATTTAAATAAAAGAAAAGGTATTGAAAGGAGGTGATGCAGATTCGACGGTACAAGGGCTGGATACGGCAAACCCCAGTCTGTTTGAATCAATTTATTAAGGAGGGTTAGTCATATGATCGTTCTAAGGTCATTTGTTTTATGTATTATCTTTGGACTGTTCACGGCAGGCACGGCTCTTGGTCTGACCCAGGCCTCCTTTGACGTGAAAGATCCAAAGAACCAGGAAATGAATAAAAAGTGCATCACCTGCCATCTAAAAGAGAATAAGTCACTGGTACTGCAATGGGAAAATTCAGCCCATGCAGCTGCCAAAGAAGGCCAGGTGGGGTGCTACACCTGCCATGCGGCAGAAAAAGGCGATGAACTGGGATACATGCATGAAGGTGCGTTTATCAAAGCCATTCTATCTCCCAATGACTGTGCCAAATGCCATGAACCCGAGGCAAAGGAAATGGCAATTTCCCACCATGCCACGGCCGGCGAAATCATGGCGTCTTTGGACAATATGCTGGCTGAGGTAGTCGGTGGTATGCCCACAAACAAGGGTAACATGGCATCAGGCTGCTGGCAGTGCCATGGTTCTGTTGTTACTCTCAAACGCGATAAAGACGGCAATACCTTGCGTTCCAAGACCGATGCGCCCCAGATGGATTACAACACCTGGCCAAATTCAGGTATTGGCCGGATTAACCCTGATGGTACAAAGGGTGTTTGTAACGCATGCCACTCGAAACATGATTTCAGTGCTTCCCGTGCACGCCAGCCTGAAAACTGCGGTAAATGCCATTTGGGTCCGGATCATCCCCAAAAAGAGATTTACGAAGAATCCAAGCATGGTATTGCTTATTTCACAGCTCAAAAAGGCAATCAGCTCAATGGAATGAACATCTACAAAGACGGATCCTGGGTTCTTGGAGACGATTACCATACTGCACCGACTTGTTCGACCTGCCATATGGGCTCGTTTATTAAGCTTAACGGATCTGTAGCCAAGAACAGCCATAATGTGGGTGACAGGATCTCCTGGAACCTGAGGGCTCCTATTTCTTCCAAGCTTAACCGTGTAACGTTTACAGATGGATCTGTAACCGATATCACAGGTGACATGCCTCCCAGGGCCGGACAAAAAGCAAAGAAAAAATCCTATGTCCGCGAAGGAGATAAGCTGAAAAAAGTCATCGAAGAAAAGACCATAGCCAGTGTTGTTTCCTGGAAACAGCGCCGTGAAGCCATGCAGGAAGTCTGTAAATCCTGCCATGGTGTGAACCATGTCAGGGACTTTTATAAGCAACTTGACGATGTGGTCGTCCTTTATAATGAAAAGTTTGCCAAACCAGGCCTGGAAATAGTTAAAATGCTCAAGGCAGACGGTATTTGGGAAAATACCGGGTTCCAGCATAAGCTTGGGTTTACCTGGTTTGAAATCTGGCATCATGAAGGCCGTAGGGCCAGAATGGCTGCCGCCATGTTTGCCCCAGATTTTACCCATTGGCACGGCATGTATGAAATTGCCAGGAACTTCTATCATGACTTCCTTCCTGAAGTACAGGAACTGGCAGATCATGCAGGTAAAGGCGAAAAATACAAGAAACACATAAATGAACTGCTTGCAAGACCTGAGCATATCTGGAAACGGACCGGGGGCTCAGCTGAAACCATGAAACTGATCGAGGAAGAAAACAAGTTACGGTATAACCAGTAAATGATATGGCGCAGGAAAAGGCTATTTTCCTGCGCCATAAATTCCAATCCGACAATCCATCAAG
Source organism: Desulfobacterales bacterium (assembly GCA_022361535.1). The sequence goes on along the minus strand of JAKSAU010000396.1, from coordinate 592 downwards.
AAATAATTTACTCTCTATAAGACAAATTGCAGCAAAGAGGCTTGTTTAGGGATGGCTCTGCTAACTGCAGGCAAATCTGTCCCCCCCCGGTACAGTAACAATGGGAGAAGGCTTTTTGGAATTTTCTTCTATTTTTTCTCAGCCGCTGTATATGAACATCCAACGCCCTGCTGTTGGAGTATGATTTTGACTCCCACCAGACCTGCTTTTCAATGAATTCCCGCGAAAGTGTTTGCCTGGTCAGAGTACCCGGCCATGATACAGGTGGGCGTTTCCGTTAAAGTGTTCCCGGTCGTCCTGACCGGTAACACAGCGGCGGTCAGAATGGTTATCTGTCCTGAACCCATCCTGCCCGACGCCACTTCACCGCCCACCCGCACCACGGCCTAATCACCGAGACAAATTTCTAACTTTTTAACATTGCTGTGAGCTATCTTTAATGTTACGTTGCCATTTAGGAAATGATTATTATTCACAGTGTTTATTATTCAGGTCAGGGAATTCAATCTTTTCTATATACATTCAGACTTTCCCTGATAACAGGAATATTTACAACTTATCAGGGAAAATCGACCTGATAATCAATGGTTAG
>JAKSAU010000345.1 GCA_022361535.1 Desulfobacterales bacterium | reverse complement strand
GCGCTGACGCATACCGCCTGACGTGTAAAAACGGTTTTACTTTTCATCTGTGCGGGTCGAGAGTTGAGAGTCGGGATACCGAATTTCAGCATGGCGGCGTTTTCCAGCAGTCATACACGGCCCTGGCTTCCCGTCTCAAAAAATTCCGTTCCGCTTTTTCCGAACTGCCGTCCAGCCGGCCAAGCGTCCGGGCCATATCGAAAAATCCCTTGCCAGGCGCTCCCTTGGCGTTGACGACAATGGCACTGAGGATGGGACGGCCGGCGGTGGTTTCGTCTTCGGCGATTTCACTGAGCAGGCGGCTTACCCGGGATCCCATGTAGTTTCCCGTAAGGGGCAGACCCATGAGCCGGGCGATTTCCTGGTAGGTGATGTTGCCGCGGTACCGGGCCGCGGAGATGAGTTCCGAAAAAACGAGGTGATAGGCTTTGGTGCCGCGATAGGTGGTGACGGTCATGACAGACTCCTTTGACGAGGGTAACGGATAATGAGCCGACAGGCAATTTCATTGCCGAATGATAGTCTGTTGTAGGAAATAAACGGTAGGGCGTCAATCAGGAAACCAAAAAAATGCCCGATGCCGCCGGGTGAATGGGCGATGGCAGCATCGGGCGTGGGTACGATCGGGTCTTTATTTAACTTTCAATGGCACCGCTCCGGACGCCCTGCAGAAAGTTCATGCAGAAATTGTCATGTCCCAGGAGCATATCAGCGGTTTTGATGGTGGCCATGATTTTTTTGTCCAGCGGGTCGATAATGGCGGAATCCATGCCCGCATCCATCATCAGGGTGACAAAGGTCCGGTTGATGATGTGGCGCTGGGGCAGGCCATAAGAAATATTTGACAGGCCGCCTGTAATGTGGACTTGCGGATATTCGGCTTTTATAGCCCTTACGGCATCCAGCACCATGACTTCTTTGTTGGAATCCGTAGAGATGGGTTGAACCAGTGGATCTACATAGATGTTGGATGTTGTAATTCCAATATTGTTCAGTTCCGTTACAAGGCTTTTGGCGCGGC
>JAKSAU010000669.1 GCA_022361535.1 Desulfobacterales bacterium | reverse complement strand
TTTTTAAGCAGCCCGGGTGCGGGGATGGCTGCGGTAACACCTGCGGCAAGTGCGCCTTTCATAAACGTTCTTCGGGTCATTCCGGGAAAGTACTCAGTCATAGCGGTTTCCTTTCTTTAAAGTTTATTGAGGGTTACATCACTAAAGTCTTTGCAGCGTATTTGTGCAGGTTGTGTGCCATATTTTTTAAAGGTGCAGTATAATGTGAGGGGACCGGGGCTTTACCCTATATATAAGGTCTCTTTCTGGATTTGCGAATTCAAATTGGTTTTGCGGATCAAACGAATCCCTTTGTCTTTTAAACTTAAAAAAATCTCAGAATCTTGAAAAATTCTCACTTGCAATTCCTTTTTATGTGTCCCCGGAAACCAGACTGATAAAAATTCAAGGTTTTTATAATTTTTCAAGGGGAATCCATGTGGATAGTGCGTTTAAGACGATATGTCCATTAGATTTTCAAAGATATATGTTGTTCTTTAACTATCTGGAATTAAAGCATTTTTATTTGTTGTGTCCGATTTTATTCAACTTCAGTGTAACTTGAATGATGGTCATGGCATAAGTTTCGCAAAATAGGTCGGGCAAATATTTAAACTGCTGATAGAAGCACAGTTAAAGGAGGAAATATGGACGGCCACCGGTTTATTCGGATGCAGGACAGGCAGGGACTGGAGGAGATCCACGAAGCAAGCGTTAAGGTGCTTGAAACCGTCGGTGTGGAACTAAAGTCCCAAGCAGCCCTTGAATTGTTCAAATCCAACGGGGCTGTCCTGGACGGGAACCGGGTGAAAATCCGCAGGGAATTGATTGAAAAAGCCGTTGACACGGCGCCGTCCTCGTTTGTGCTTCATGGCCGCAATGAAAATCAGTCTATCACAATAGGAGAGGGGCAGGCCCGAACTCATGTGGAACCCAGCAATGGCTGCATCCATGCCCAGAGCCTGGATAAGGGGAGATGGCTGGCCGGAGTCGATGACCTGGTAAATTTTTTTAAATTGGCCCAAGCCAGCCCTGTCTGCACCATAAACGGCGGGATTCCCGTGGAGCCTTCCGATATTGACGGAAAGACGGCTTATCTGAGAATTCTATTCGAAACCCTTAGGCACACCGACAAGCCCATCCGGTCCAATATCGGCACCCGTGAACAGATCAAAACCATGTTCCGCATGGTGGAGATCGCCAAAGGGGTTCCCGGGTACCTTGAAAACCATGCTGCCATCTATGTGAGCATAAACCCCTTAAGTCCGCTGGCCTTTGACGATGAGCCCCTTGAAGCAATTATGACCTACGCCGAGCATGGTCAGCCGGTCACCGTATTGTCATGCGCGTTGGCAGGAATTTCAGCACCTATGAGCTTGAGGGGGGCAAGCGTGATGCAGAACGCCGAGATTTTATCAGGACTGGTGCTTACCCAACTGGTGAATCCGGGTACACCTTTTATCTATGCCCCGGCCTCAGCCGTGCCAAATATGCAGACAGGCCAGTATGTGACCGGGTCCCCTGAGTCCAATCTGATCAACATTGCAAATATTCAATTGGCCCGGGAATTGTACCGGCTTCCGACCAGGACCATGGCAGGGCTTACCGATGCCAAACTATTAGATGTTCAGTCCGGGATAGAAACCATGCAGAACCTGTTTCAGTGTATGATGGGTGGTGCATCCATCATCAACGAATGCCTTGGAGTGCTGGACTCCATCATGACCAACTCCTATGAAAAATTCATTTTGGACCAGGAGATGATTTCCCGGATTCTTAGTTTTATGAAGGGCTTTGAAGGTGAAAGAAATGACCTTGCGGTCGAGGTAATTGATCAAATCGGCCCCCGGGGAACTTTTCTTTATCATCCGTCGACGTTTTCACATTGCAGAGACGCCTGGCGGCCTGAAGCATCCAACTGGGATAACTATGAAAAATGGGAGGAGCAAGGCCGCCTGGATGCTGCTGTCAATGCATCGGCCGTGTATAAAAAGATGCTCTCAGGCGCACCTGCCTCCATGTTGGATCAATCAGTGGAAGAAGAACTAGAGGCATTTGTCAAAAAGACTGCACCGGGAATCGACCTTGGGTAGGGACCTGTAAACTTAAAATTTAATCTGCAAGACGAGGAGCAAATGATGCGTACGGAGCAAGAGGAGAAATCACTAAAAACCGAGCCGGTACTGTTTTTTTCAGCACTGGCCCTGACCCTGTTTACCTGTATTCCTATCGTGATGTACCAGGACCGGGCCCTGGAAGTACTGGTAAATATCAGAAAATTTTTTACCGGCCCTTTGGGCTGGTCCTTCCTGATTTTCGGGGTGGGAGCTGTGATTTTTTTACTCTGGCTGGTGTTCGGCCCGTATAAAAATGTTAGATTGGGTGGCCGGGATAAGCGGCCGGAATTCGGTAATGTCTCCTGGATCGGCATGCTTTTTTGCTGCGGTATCGGTACCGGCCTGATCTACTGGGCGTTTATCGAGCCTGTGTATTATCTCCAGTCTCCGCCTTTCGGCCTTGAGGCCGGGACCAATCTGGCACGTGAATGGGCGGCCGCTTACGGTATATACCACTGGGGCTTTGTGCCCTGGGCCATCATGTGTGTCTTTGGGGTACCCATCGCCTACTCCTATTATAACAGAAAAACCAAGCGGCTGAGCATCGGGGCAACCTTTGAGGGGCACCTGGGGAAACATCAGTGGTTTTCGACAGTGGTGGACCTGCTCATCATGTTTGCCATCCTGGGCAACGTGGTCACGGTATTGGGGCTGGGAACCCCCATGCTGTCAGCCACCATTGCCAAATTTATCGGCACGGAACCCGGATTTTCCATGGACGTCAGTGTGGTCCTCATCTGGACCTGTCTGTTCTGCGCTTCCTGTTATTTCGGCCTGGAAAAGGGCATTAAGCGGTTGAGTAATATCAACCTTACCATTGCTTTTATCGCTATGGGGTTTGTTCTTTTTGCCGGCCCCACAGCTTTTATCCTGAACACCTTCATCAACAGCCTGGGGCTGATTTTCCAGAACACCATCCGTATGGCCCTGAACACCGATCCCATCGGTGCCGGCGGTTGGCCCCAGGGATGGACCATTTTTTTCTGGGCCTGGTGGCTGGGGGCGGCACCCTTTCTGGGCGTATTCCTTGCAAAAATTTCCAAGGGTAGGACCTTGCGTGAAATGGCCATCGCTCCCCTGGTTTGGGGACCCATGGGCTGCGCCTTGTTTTTCGGCGTATTTGGCGGGTACGGACTACATGTTGAATTGTTTGGTGAGGTAACCATGACATCCATGATGGATGCCCTGGGGCCTGCCAAAACAATTGCCGAACTGATTGCAATGCTGCCGGCAGGACAGTTCATGTTGCCGCTGTTTATCGTACTCATGTTTATTTTCTGTGCCACCACCCTGGATTCCGCCTCTTATGTCCTGGCAACGGTTTCCACAAAAGAACTGCCCGTAGATAAAGAGCCTGCCCGGTGGAACCGGATGTTCTGGTCTGTGATCAACGGTGTGGCAGCGGTCAGTCTTATGTTTATAGGCGGGCTAAAACCCTTGCAGGCAGTGGCTGTACTCACTTCATTCCCGTTGATGTTTATCATGTTTGGTTCCGGGTATTTCTTCTTAAAGGACCTGAAAGCCGCACACGGTAATAAGAGGGTTGTGTCTTCTGCAGAGGAAAACAACGATTTTACTGAGACTGGACAGGTAACAGAGCAAGCTGCTCCTGAACCTGCAGTATAAATAAAATGTAAACACTTAACCCATGAAACCCAAGACGCGGCAGAGTGTCTGCCGCAAACTTTAACTATTAACATAAGGTGAAAACTATGGAATCAAGATCTATTTTCTCCGAAGTTTGTAATACCGCGGGCTTTGGCTTCTCGGTATTCGGAG
>JAKSAU010000126.1 GCA_022361535.1 Desulfobacterales bacterium | reverse complement strand
AACTGGTATTGTGCAAAAAACATCTGATGTTCGTAATAAACCTGAAGGCCAAAAATGGTGGATACAATACGTAGATAGCCTTAATAGTGAAGTAAAGATTAAATCCATAAAACTAGGAAAACACCTTAGTTATAGTGGTACTTCCCTGGAATATACTGATAATGCAAATGCATCAATATGGAAGCTTCTAAAACAAGTAAATGGAACTTTTAAAATATCCGATAAAGCCACTGGCAAGATGTTATCAACTGGTATAGATGCATTTGCTGACAGCTCCAACTTGGTTATGGAGAACAACATTGACAACGCTAATTACCAAGAGTTTTATTTAGTAAACACCTCTAACTTTAAAACACCATATAAGGAACCTGATTACCCGCCTGTTACCTGGGATAAGTTACAGGAAGGATTGTACATATATTTAAGCTTTGATAATCATTTAATTAATTATGAGCCATATCCTGGTTTGGATCTGAAAATTAATAAATTTGGTTCGCCACTATTTCAAACAGGAAAAAAAGATAAATGTCTTGTATTCAACGGTTCTACAGACTACCTCGAAGTTGATTCCGAAGGAACATTTAACCCTAAAAAGGAGGACTTTACCATTAGTTTGTGGTCGTATAACGGCATGACTTCTTCAGATAAGGCTGCGAGAATGATTGTTCAACAAAATAATGGTTTGGATGGGTCAACAGGAAGATCCTTATTCCTTTTTGAAACAGGCCAAGATGCTTACGGTTCATTTCTTTCGGGTTCCTCAACGACTTCTCAACCAGGCACCTTTAAGCAAAATAGGAACAAATGGACACATTTGGCTGTTATTTGCAATAGTACAACCGGTGAGATGACATATATGATCAACGGAAAAATTGATAATATTGTTAAAATGCAAAAACCTATAGAAAACTGTACAGGTAGGTTATTAATTGGTCGTACTAAAGATAAGGTATTAAACAAAAATCGTGTATACAAGGGTAAAATGGATGAATTTTACATGTACAAACGCGCTTTAAATCCTGCTGAAGTACGTGCCTTAATGAATATGGACTTTAACGTTGGTATCGAAGACGAAACCTTGCAAAACTCCATATCTATTGTACCAAACCCGGCATCGAGCCAACTTGATTTTGCGGGTAACATAACTCCTGGCAGCACGATTTCAATACGAAACATAAATGGGTCATTGATAATGAATTATAACTACAACAATGGAGCCGTGGATATTTCCAATTTAAGTACGGGAATGTATTTAGTGACGGTTGAAAATAAAAATTACATTAACACAATGAAGTTAATTATCTCTAGATAAAAAAGAAAAAACAATGGATTGAAAAGGCTGGTTTATATTGTAAATCAGTCTTTTTTATTCCTTAATCAAGTATCTCAGCAATATATCATCGAGTGTTTGCTTACGAATGGGTTTGATGATAAAATCATCGCCACCAGCGTCAATAGCCTTACGGTGATTGGAATCCATGGAATATGCTGTTTGAAATACTATCGGTATGGAAGAATTATAATTTTTAATACGTTTTGTTGCCTCATAACCATCCATTACGGGCATTTTAATGTCCATTAAAACCAAATCGATATTTTCTTTCTCTTGCACTACATCAACTGCTTCCTTACCATTGCTAGCATGTATTATTTCAAAACTGGTTTGATCCAATATCTTGGATAAAAAATACCACGAAGCTTCGTCATCTTCTACTACCAATATTTTAGCCTTGGCATCCAGTAGCATTTCTTTCTTCACGATTTCTGTACCAGCTTTTCTGCCCTTGTCTTTGACTTTCTTTTCTGAAGGAGCATAAGGCAGTGTAAACACAAACCTTGTAACCTCCTTATTATCAATCCAAATATCTCCACCCATTAAATCTAAGAATCCCTTCGATATGGACAAACCTAATCCCGCACCATCATATGATTTTGTAAAATCTGTTTCGGCCTGCACAAAGCGATCAAATATTTTTTCCTTTAACTCATCGCTTATTCCTACTCCTGTATCTTCCACATAAAACTCTACTTTGTCACCCTTTAGGTTATAACCAAACTGAATGCTACCAAAATCGGTAAACTTTACCGCATTCATTATCAAATTGCTAAAAATTTGATATAGTTT
>JAKSAU010000551.1 GCA_022361535.1 Desulfobacterales bacterium | reverse complement strand
TGCTTCGCGAACGCGCATGGCGCGGACGGAGCTAACCTCAGAGTTAGTTCTCCCAAGATCTGCTAATAGCCCACGAAACTCGAAAATGAACGGCCGGAGTCTTTGAGGAGTGTCTACCCTTTGCCAAACTGCTAGCACTGTTCTTCGACTCTGATGGGAGCTTTGGAGCACGCTTTGAAAACCGCACTTGATGTCGATGTTGACTTGCTCGACGACGACGAAAAAGGCTTCGTTGATAACATTCGCACACACGGCTGGTTTGGAACTCACGTTTTCGAAGACGCCGATGGGCCAGGGTTTTCATACACAACGGGCTTTTGGCACAGGTTCGAGTTTCCCGAGTTAATATTGTTTTCACTACCTAAAGAGGTATCACACGAAATCTTTTGGAACTTCTTTCATGAATTAGAGGCACAAAAACGGTTTTCGGAAAATGAACCTATATCCGAAGTCCTAAACGGCTTCGATGTTATGCTGAGGAGAGTCAGAACAGAACACTTCCCTGAATACTTCGGATGGACCCGATGGTTTTACGGAGGTGATAAATTCGAAGCGTACCAGGTTTTCTTTCCGGACAAATCTGGCAGGTTCCCATGGACAGAAGAGGTCCCACCGGAGTTTAGCCGACTGCAACCAAATCTCGCTGAACAACTAAACTAAGAATCGTACAAATCCTGTCATCGTTCATCGGGCGAAACAACGAGCAACTGGCTAAAGATGTCGAAAGCCGCCATTCGTTCAACGCGCAGCATCAGACACCAAGGGCTCTCCTGCTACTCCCGCCTTGCCATACATGAGCGACCGGTTCAGGGCGCAGTTGCCCTTCGTCTGGTGCTTCGGGGAACTCGCACAGTGGGGGCAAGCTGCCGGTGTCCTCACCGGATCGAATGGCCGCTTCCATAAGTGCTGCAAAAACGTCACTTTGTGCGGCACCGCTCATTGCTACGTCAGAGCCCACCGCCCACCCGCAACGGCGGCAAAACCGTCCAGACAAAGGAGGGCGAGCTGACGCGCCAGCGCGGCTTGCGGTT
>JAKSAU010001211.1 GCA_022361535.1 Desulfobacterales bacterium | reverse complement strand
TGACAATTTTTGAAGTAACATCGGCAATTCTCACCGAGGAATCCCATTTCCCTTTTGGCCTGATGACTAAAAGGATATATGCCCTATTCCTGTATTGAGTCCAATTACCAAGCACCAATTCAGCGTCTGTTTTTTCTTTTTCTCCACACCCCATGATACCGGAAAACAGTAAAATCAAAATAAAACACATGACTTTAAATTCATTTCGGAAGGTCTTGCTAAAATTTAGGTACATGGCATTTTCCTGAATTCTTTGGTTGTGATGTATGGCCTGCCTTTTGTTTTTACAAGCTATCACGGCCAGTAATAAGGGTCAAGCAGACGCATATCCGTACTTGTTTAACAAATTAAGTGTCCTCTTTTTTCAATTCGGGGTATAAGGACTCAAACTTTAACCGCATAAAGGAAAAAATGCTTACACACACATTCTGCCATCTTCAGGGAATCGGGCCAGCAAAAGAGAAACAGCTGTGGGACAAAGGAATTACCACCTGGGAAAAAGCGTTGACAGGCCCTGATAATCTGCTGCAAAAAAACAAAGGACACAGTGCTCTTATATCTGAATCCATTGAAAGGTTATCCCAAGGGGACGCAACTTTTTTCGCATCCCGCCTGCCTTCATCACAACAATACAGATTATTTGAGTCATTTAGAAAGAACGCAGTTTTTCTTGATATTGAAACCACGGGCTTGTCGCCATGGGACACAATCACAACCATTGCCTTATACGACGGCAACCAAATCAGATACTATATCCAAGGCCAAAATCTGGAGCAGTTTAGCAAAGATATCCAAGATTACGGCTTAATTATCACGTTCAATGGGAAAACCTTTGACCTTCCTTTCTTACGTGCCCGCCTTAATATCCCACTGGATCACGCTCACATCGATTTGCGTTACGTATTGGCCGGATTAGGCTTTAAAGGCGGACTAAAAAAATGTGAAAAGGCCATGGGACTCGACCGAGGGGATTTAGATGGTGTAGACGGCAGTTTTGCCGTTCTTCTCTGGCATGAATATGAAAAGACAGGAAACGAAAACGCTCTTGAGACTCTTCTGGCTTATAACATAGAAGATGTGATCAACCTTGAGACGCTAATGGTCAGGGCGTTTAATATGAATACACAGGAAATAAGTTTTACCGCCTCTATTCCTGAACCAGAGGTAATGAAAAATCCGCTGAGTCCGGATATGACACTGGTAGATCGGTTAAAATCTCGAATAACGGCCTTCTGGTAACCAGTCACATTATATTCAAAAACGGTAGTTAGGGACTGACCCAATAAGGCGTCTCTAGCCCAATATATAAAAAAGGCGTCTCTGAATTACACATCAGAGACACCTTTTTATTAAAAGACTTAAATCGCTTAGTCGCCGCAGGAACCGTTGGAGCCGCATCCGCCGCATCCACCGCCCTGCCCCAAGTCGATATTTGAGTCAAGGTGGAAACCCATACCGGTAAAATCGATTTTAATCTTTTCAGCTTTTTCCATAAACTCTTTGTCTACGACAAATTTAAGCCCTTTAACATCAAATGCATCGTCGCTTTCTTTAGGCTCATCCAGAGCCATTGCAAGGGAAGGACCGCCTCAGCCGCCAGAGTTCAAAAAAATTCTTATAGGGGTAGGTTCTTTCCCCTGAAAGTAATCATCGATCTGCGTTTTAGCAGGATCAGTCAGTTCAATCATTGTATAACTCTCCTTAAATCTATTGTATGGATGTTCAGGCTTTTGGCCTGAATAGCCTAATTTTAACCATGCATTATAGCCTGTCAATGTCCGGGTCTTGCCTTTTTAAAAAAATTATCACATATTTATCTCATCTGTTGCTTATTTTTCCTTAAACATTATAGACGATATGATCATGAAACTCTCTGTACCTTTTATTCCCGATGAGGACTATGCAGTATTTTTGTCCGATTACCTAACTATTCTGGCGGCATTGTATTTCCCCTTACCTTCCGGTCCTGTGTTTGATGCACGTATACGCAGTTCAGTTCTCAGGCAGCCGGACATCAAAACACTTGCCGCAACTATTGCTCCTGTAAGACAAGTAAAAAAATATATCCTGATGAATACCAGATTCATTGCACCTGACTTATATACGGATCAAAAAACACTGGGCCATATTTTGGATTTGATAGCAGATATAGACCAGGGTGTCGGTATCCGGGGAATAGTAATCGGCGATGCATACCTTCTAAATGCCCTGGACAACACAGAGCACGATATCATCCCAAGCCTTGAAGCAGTTCCGGGGGTTAATACCATGCTGGACTCTCAGGAAAAGATTTTGTCCTACTTTGAAATTCTAGAACAAACCCGGTTTAAACATCCTTCAAGACTGATTCTTGACCGGTCATTGAACCGGGATCTAAAACGTTTATCCGCGCTTTCCGGTACGATAAAATCTTTGTATCCCCAAACCCGGATAGAATTGCTGGCCAATGAAGGCTGCATTTCTCATTGCCCGTTCAAACATGCCCATGATGCTCACATCGCCTTGTCAAACACGGGCCTGGTCAAAGAATCCACATGGCGGTTGAACCAAAAAGTCGGGTGTCATGCCTATTACATGGGCCATCCCCATACGTTTTTAAAGTCCCCTTTTATACGACCGGAAGATCAACACCAATACCGGCAAATAGCAGATACACTTAAGATATGCGGTCGAACCCGGGGAATTGATTTCCTAAAAAAATGCATCAAAGCCTATGCCGAATCCTCCTATCAAGGCAATCTTCTGGACTTGATGGACACCACAGATTTTTTGGCACAGCGCATCCATATTGACAATAAAACCTTAGGCTCAGATTTTTTTACAGCGCTTACCTCCTGTACAAAATCATGCAAACGATGTAGGATATGCATCGACCTTTTCAAAAAGGCAGCCTTGGAAAAACCCATAACGCTGACATCGTTTAAGGACATTCAATGAAGATTCTTGTTACCGGTGGTGCTGGCTATATCGGCAGCCACACCTGTGTTGAACTGCTCAATGACGGCTATGACGTAGTGGTACTGGACAATTTGTCAAACAGCTCCAAAGAGTCCCTGATTCGGGTGCAGGAAATTACGGGCAGAACTCTGGATTTTTTTCAAATCGATCTTTTAGATCCTGAAGGATTGGCGTCCGTATTTAAGGCCCATAAAGATATCGATGCCGTCATCCATTTTGCCGGTCTCAAAGCCGTGGGCGAGTCTGTAGAGCAACCACTGAGATATTACAATAACAATATTACAGGCTCTTTGAACCTGATTGCTGCCATGGAAAATGCCGGTGTCAAAGCCATTGTGTTTTCATCATCTGCAACGGTATACGGAAACCCAAAAAGTCTTCCTATCAAAGAAGACTTTCCCCTTTCCGTGACCAACCCCTATGGCAGAACCAAACTGATGATCGAGGAAATTCTGACCGATCTGCACACCGCAGATAAGGACTGGCACATCACCCTGCTCCGCTATTTCAACCCTGTGGGTGCCCATCCCAGCGGAATGATAGGAGAAGATCCAAACGATATACCAAATAATTTAATGCCTTTTGTCGCCAAGGTGGCTGTGGGCCAGCTTCCATGCGTAAATGTCTTTGGCAACGATTATGACACGCCTGACGGAACTGGTGTAAGGGATTACATCCATGTCACAGATCTGGCACGAGGCCATATTCATTGCCTGCCCAGACTCATGAAATCTCCTGGGGTCAATATTTATAATCTTGGCACCGGCAGAGGGTATTCAGTACTTGAAATGATACGAGGTTTTGAAAATGCCTGCGGTCATAAAATTCCACATGAAATCGCCCCGCGACGCAATGGAGATATTGCAGCCTGCTGGGCAGATCCGTCCAAAGCGAAAACAGAACTTGGTTGGAATGCAGATAAAGACATAGATGAAATGTGCAAAGATGCCTGGAACTGGCAGCAGAAAAACCCCAAAGGGTACATTTAGGAAAAACAGGAGAAAAAGGGTATGGCAGAATTCATCCCGGAACTCAAACAATTGATAAAGAAAAACCAAGCTGAAGCAACAAAAGAAAAGTTATCAGGTATTCTGGACAGACCTGAGGAAGATCAGGAAGCCGTAATAGAACTTCTTGCACTGGCCTCTGATAAAACCGCCCTTGACCTTTTAAGTTTTCTCATGGACACCATCGATGAAAAACATCCTGTCCATGCACGTTTGTATCAGCTTACATCAGATAGGGCACACCTCAACTTTGAATTTGTACTGCTTCTGCTCCGGCATGCAGGGCCTGACCGGTTAAACCAGCTTACCCCTTTGCTAAAACATATTCTTACCAGAGAGACCAAAGGTACATTACTCACCCAGATTCTGAGGACAGTCGGCATACTCAGGATGGAATCCCTGGTTGATGAGTTGGCGGAATTCGTCTTTTATGATGATCAAGCCCTTCGTATGGAGGCAGTAAGAGCCCTGGAGCGCATTGGTACAATAAAAGCCGTAGAACGGCTGGAACAGATTGCTGCAACAAGAAAGTGTGACCAGGACATTCTGGATGCCCTCGACGTGCTAAGGATGGGCCTGCCAAACCAGGATTCCCCTGCACAACCCAAGGAACCTGAAAAAGAAGAGCCCCAGGAAGCCCCGTTGGCTGTCAATATAGATATGCTTGCCGCCCCAAGGATAGAAGACCGGTTCAAGGCATTTGAGTATTTTTCAGATAACGCAGACCAAGTGGCAGAAGCCCTTCACACTAATATGGAAACCAAAGAGCCTGACCTCATGGTCAACCTGCTCAGACTTGCGGCAAGAACAATTCCACAGGACTCACTGGGCGATCTTCTGACCTTGGCAGACCGCAAAGGCTTAGAAAGTGCGGTCAGGTTCTCTGTTTACACGGCCCTGGCCCACTTCCCGGAACTTGAATCCACCGCACAAATCGTCAGTGCCGCAACAGACCCTGCCATGTACATCCGAATGGCAGCCGTAAAGGTACTTGACCGGCATTGTTCGGACTACATTATTGCTGAAATTAAAAACAAGATAGAATCCGGAACCAAAACCGGAGAAGCATTGGGGTTAACCATACTGGACGCAAAAGCTGAAAGGCTTATTGACGCATTGATGAATTCCGATGCCTTTTCGTTTATCAGTTCCAATTACCTGGAGCGCAACGCCCCTGTTCAGGTAATTGATGCTTACATGAACGTCCTTAAAAAAAGAAACCGGAACTCAACACTCAGAAAATACGCGAGAGTAAGGCAGGAAAGAGAAGATACAGACCGGCCTGTGTTCGTCGTCATCCATCCTTCAACAACCTTTCTGGATGTCTATGCCAAACTCATACACGGCTGCGGATATGAGGCACATACATTTAGCGGACCCCAGGAGGCCTTTGAATTTATTGTTTCCCAGAAGCCCGCCGCTATAATCTGTGATTTCTTTGTCCGTCAGATGAGCGCACTGGAACTAGCAGCAGAAATCCGGGGATTATATACCAGTGAAGATGTTCCGATCATTATTTCCTCGCTCCAGAAAAACTTCGATAAAACCAGTTTGGAAAAAGATTTCGAAAAGGCTGCCATCAATGGATTTTGGGAATTTCCGGCTAAACCTAGCCAAATCAAATCCGTGGCAGGAACAAGTTGACCGTCACGCCAGATAAACCCTTGAGTCCTATTGCCATCGGTGCCCGGCTTAAAAAATGGCCGGGCATGCATACCCTGGGATTTAAGCCCAATTTCTCAGACTACAGCCAAGAGGAAAGAGACCTTATCTTCAAGGCCCCTATAATCTATTATCCAACGGCCTTTTACGCAGACCTGTTCAACACCATGGGCAAGAAAACATTTCCCAGTTTCCATACGTATAAATATGCCCAGGATAAAATCAAACAGACAGCTCTTTTTCAACTGCTGAAAATCCCACACCCTAAAACCAGGGTCTTTTATGGAGCGAAACAGAAGCAAACCATCCTTGAGTATTTTGACTTTCCCTTTGTCGCTAAAATTGCCAGAGGATCTGCAAAAGGAGAAGGCGTATTTCTAATCCGCTCGCCTGAAGAACTTGGTTCATACCTTGAGCTAAAAGGCCCTGCCTATATCCAGGAATACCTACCCATTGACCGGGATATGCGCCTTGTGATCATTGGGAATAAGATCCGGCTTGCTTTTTGGAGAATTGCACCGTCCAATGGTTTTTTAACCAACCTCTCCCAAGGCGGTGATATCTGTTTTGACCCTCTACCTAATGAAGTTTATGATCTTGCCCTGGATACAGCAGTAAAATGCGGATGGAATGATGTGGGAATAGATATTGTTCAGTGCGGCAGTCGTTTTTTTGTCCTTGAAGGCAATATGAAATACGGCACAAAAGGATTTCAAAAGGCAGGAATTAGCTACAGAGAATTATTGGCCAGCTTAATCGAAAACAAAGAGATTTAACCCAGGTACATCCTAACTTTCTATTTATAAATTATAAAAGACCAGCATCAGCCTCATCTGATTCCCATTCGTCCAGGTACTTGCGGATTGCAGCAAATTTTGATTTACCTTCCGGTTTTAGCCATATATACCCGATGTTATCCAGCTGCTTTTCCAGCAAGGTAAAAAATGAGGTTTCAATTCCTGCTTTATCTTCGGCTAAACCAAGAGATATGCATTCATCCAATACAGCTTGACTCAATTGGCCTTCAGGCAAAAATGCATCGCAGACCATTACATTCCACTCTTCAGGAAAATGTGTAATCTTCCAGGCACACATCTCATCAGGCCTGAGGATGTTTTTATTGTCCGGGTTAAACGGGGCAGGAACAACAGCCATCTTTTGCTTGTTAAACTGCATCAACTCTTTGAGAACGGCTTGCCGATCATTGCCGAAGATCCACTCTTCCGGTTCCAAAAGAACAGGGGGAAACTCGCTGCTTGTCAGGGCATATTTAAACGGTCCTTTTTCTTTCCAGAACCGTTTAAAATCTTTAACATTTGGTAAAATCTGACGTATACAAGACTGTGACATGGTCGTCTCTTTGTTGTTAATGTTAATCTGCTTTAATAATCGCGGTTATAAATCAATCCCCTTTCCTGTTCAAGAAAATTCAAAGAAAGAACTTCTTTTATCAAAAATTACTCTTACTGGATAAAAGCATTAAAACCAACCCACAACACGTTAAAAGAAAATTGCCAAACTATTTTCGTCTGAACACCAAGACTTGTAACCGTTGAGGCGTAACGTCACCCTACAATATTCTGAATTAGCGCCATCACCAACTATCCGAAAATATATAGGATCTTAAAATTCTGTTGATTTTCACACAGTAAAAAAGATAGTCTCTAAAAATTAATTTTCAGCTGAATCATTTTACGTTTTCTATACTTGATCATTTTATAGAAGGAGTCGACATGGAAAAAAAGTACGAGTACAACCAGCTAATGGATATCAAGTTTCAACATCAAGAACTGATTGACATTGCAAGCATTGTTGATTCGTGTAACGACAGTTGGTTTAACCAGACACTAACGCGGATAAACGATAGTGTAGCAAGAATTGGTATTGTAGAAGGAGAATACCACTGGCATACGCATGAAGATGACGACGAGTTTTTCTTTGTATTAAGCGGCAGGCTCTTAATAGATCTGAAAGACAAAACGATCGAGTTAAATCCGCATCAGGGTGTAACAATATCCAAAGGTACTGCACACCGGCCCCGGGCACCCGAAAAAACTGTTATGTTAATGGTTGAAACTGCTGATATAGATCCTATTGGAAATGATTCGGTAAACGATTAACCAGATCAGACCTCTCCATTACTAAACAATTTTATTCCGGGTAATCCCGGCCGCCTCTTCGAACTGCAAATAAACCATAGTCAGGAAAAGGGAATTTCCTTTTCAAATCAGAGAGTTGGACATTTCGAGAGATCATGGTATAAACCTTGTAAGATACTGCTCCGGTATCACGGCATTCGACATCTCAAAATGGAGGGATTCATGAAGAAAAAGCCCACCTATGAAGAACTGGAAAGTCAGATCCAGATCCTGCAGCAGCGAGAAGTTTCCTTACAGGAATCAGCCAGGCGGTACCGGGTTCTTCTTGATTTCACACCATATCCTGTGGCAACATTCACACTAAAAGGCACCATTTCTTATGTAAATCCTTCGTTTACCGACACCTTTGGCTGGACTCTGGATGACATGAAAAATGGAACCGCTCGCTTCATTCCTCCGGAACTGGCCCCTGAGACATCGGAAAAGCTCAAGGAACTTCACCAAAACAGGATCGTAACCCGATACGTAACCAAACGCCTTACCAAAGACGGCCGGGTTTTGGATGTTATTGCCCGTGGAGCGGTGTTTACCAAAAGAGAAATGGGCATTCCAGGGGAATTGGTCATTTTCAGGGACATTACCCGAGAACGGCTTACAGCCAAAGGCAATGAGACCATGCTCAGGATCAGCATGGCTCTTCCAGAATACCCGGACTTTGAAGAGTTGCTTGATTATATCAGCGCTGAAATAAAACGTCTGCTCAATACCCGTGGAGCCATGGTTATTTTGCTGGACGAAGAAAGAAACGAATTCTTTTTTCCCGGAGCAGCTTATGATGACAGGGACACGGAAAAACGGGTAAAAGCATTCAGATTCCCTTCAGATGGAATGGCCTCGGGTCGTGTAATTCAAACAGGAGAACCGTTTATCGCCAATGATACCTCTGGTGACCTGGAACGGTATCCGGACCGGGATCGTGCATTTGGTTACACATTTGAAAACTATGTGCTGGTTCCAATAAAATGCAGTGACCGGAATATTGGGGTTCTGGCTGCCTTCAACAAAGTGGCGGGACTTTTTGACCAGGAAGATGTCCGTATGCTGGAAATGGTGGGAGGTACCGTTGGCCTTTCC
>JAKSAU010000080.1 GCA_022361535.1 Desulfobacterales bacterium | reverse complement strand
GCCATACATGCATAATGCTATTGTATTTTGCACGTAGGCTTGTTTGTCCTAAGAAAAAGGCATCAGGCGTATTTTTTGAAAAATACGGCAGCCGTTTCTTAGGATAAACGAGCCGGTGTATGTTTATGTGGCTGCCCTGGAAGTGGTGGTGCAGTACCATCGTCAGTAAAAAAACCGGATCTGTTACTCCGAAAAGGACTGCCGCTTTTGTCAGCGGTTTATTCAAAGTATAACTCTGAGAACATATATTAGGCTTCGTACAAGATTATGCCCTAAAAAAAATGGCTGATGCTCTTTTCCGTAACCGACAGATCCTAAAAACTGATTTTTTTCGTTTGCCCTATATAACCAATACCTGATTGACTGTATCTTGGGAATCCTGTAATACATAGATCTCAATCATTCCGATTCAATACCGATAGAACCGGACCAAACATTTTAATACCGTGACTATGGATACTTTTCTTAACATAGGCAGTCGTACTTTTGATTCCTTCAGCAGATTCTGGCACAGGGAAAGCGTTCATAAAACTGTTTACGTTATCCTTATACTAATTTTCTTAGGAAGCCTTCTGGTAATAGAGCTCAACCGACAGGCAATGCTACCTCCTTCTTTAGGGTCAAAACTGCCCACAAGCCACTATATGGCAATCAACCTGGCATTCCTCCTTGTTCTTGTGATGGAAATATTAGGGATGATACTGGTTCTGCCAGGTTCCATGTCCAGAGCTTTGGGCAAGCAATTTGAAATCCTTGCCTTAATTTTTTTAAGAAACGCATTCAAAGAATTGTCCGTTTTGCCGGAACCGATCTCCCTGAATCACCACAACGAAGTCCTCTGGCATATCCTTTCATACGGATTCGGTGCCATTGCCATATTTGCCCTGCTTGGGATATTTACGGTCATGCAGAAAAACCTGGACAAAGCATTAACACCAGGCCCTTCACTGGATAGATTTATTGCATCCAAAAAAAGTGTTGCCTTATTCATGCTGGTGATCTTCTGCGCTATGGGAGTTTATAATGTCGGCCTGAAAGCGGCAGGGCAAGAAGGATTTCATTTTTTCCAATCCTTTTATACCATCCTGATATTTTCCGATATCCTTATGGTACTGCTTGCACAGACCTTTTTACCCAAATTTCCTGCCGTGTTCCGAAACTCAGGATATGCCCTTGCTACCCTGCTCATACGCCTGTCCTTGACTGCACCGGCTTATTTGAGTGTAATTATCGGACTTTCATCCGTGATACTGGCTGTTTTCCTCACCCTGGTGTACAATAAATTCTATACTATGAAACCTTAGAGGTGATCTGACGACTATGTTTAAAAAGAAAATACCTTCCTGGAAAAAGAATACTGTCTCTACAGACAAAGTTCTCCAAAAAATAGAACCTGGAATGCATATTTTTATCGGAACTGGGACTGCAGAACCCAGAACCCTGGTAAATGCACTTATGAGCGCCGAAGGCCACCGGCTTGAAGACTTGACCCTGATCCAACTGCTCAGCTTTGGTGATGCAGTCTCTTACAAAGCGCTTGAATCACACAGGTACAGACTGCGGACCTTTTTCTCCGGCTGGGTGTCTGCCGAGGCCATTACAGCAGGACGGGTGGACATGATCCCTTCCCGGTTCTCATCCATTCCCGGATTGATGAAGGACGGACTGATTCCAATTGATGTGGCATTCATCCAAATATCCCCGCCCAATGATACCGGATATTGCAGCTTGGGCTTAGGGGTGGATGTGGCAAGACGGGCCATGAAACATGCCGATCTTGTCGTAGGAGAAATAAACGAAGATATTCCTTTTACGTTGGGGGATACGTTTGTTCACATTGATGAGTTTGACATGCTGGTTGAAGCTGAGGTCCCGCCTTTTTATTTTCCACGGTATCCTGTTGAGCCGGTATTTGACAAGATTGCTGAAAATGCTGCTTCGGTTATTGAAGACGGGTCATGTATTGCCTTCACATACGGCCCTATTTATGAAGCATTGCCCAAATACCTGTCAAAGAAAAAGGAATTGGGCATTCACACCCCGTTTTTCACCGATGCCCTAATGGAGCTAGCCGAAAGCGGGGCCGTAACCAACCGGCAAAAAGGCATGTTCAGGGGACGCTCTTTAACCACCTATGCTTTGGGTTCAAAAAAGCTTATGGAATGGCTCAATAAAAACCCAATGGTTGAATTCCAGGGTATCGACAAGGTATTCAATCCCATGGAAATTGGCAGGAACCGTAAATTTGTCATGGTCTTGCCCGTTAGAAGGGTTGATCTGTCCGGCAGGGTGGCCCTGCATTCCAGTTCGGCCAATATCTCAGCAGGTCCCGGCCAAATAGCCGATATCCTTAACGGTGCTGAAATTTCCAGGGGTGGATACACCATTGTTGCCCTGCCAAGCCGAAACAGGGACGGAGTTGCCAATGTCCGTCTTTTCCTTGATGATACCCCTGATCTGCTCAGTCTGCCGGAATCCGTAGATCTGGTGGTCACTGAATACGGGGTGGCCCATCTGAAAGGCAGGACCTTAAGAGAAAGAGCCCAAGCCCTTATTGAAATAGCCCATCCAGAAGACAGGCCCGGCCTGGTTGACGGTGGTAAAATGGAAAACCTGCTTTATCCGGACCAGATGTTTTTGGCTGACTCAGCCCATTTTTACCCCAAAGAAATTGAAACGATTCAGACATTCAAAAACGATCTTCAAGTCCGGTTCAGGGCAATCAAGCCCTCGGATGAGGAACAGATGCGCAGGCTTTTTTACCGATTTTCAGACAAAGCCATTTATTACCGATACTTTTCTCCCATCAAAACCATGCCCCATGCTAAGATGCAGGCCTATGTGAATGTAGATTACCGTGATGTGGTCTCTGTGGTAGGCCTTGTTGGGGAACCGGGCAACCAGACGATTATGGCAGAAGCCAGAATAGCCAAGTATCCCAACAAACCATTCGTGGATATTGCCTTTGTCGTAGATGAGGAATACCAGGGCCACGGTATTGCAACGTTCTTATTCCAGATGCTCACCCGCCTGGCAAAAGAACGGGGTGCTGTTAAAATGACGGCAGATGTACTGTCTTCCAACCGTGCCATGCTCAAAGTTTTTGAAAAAGGGGAATATCCATTGACGGCGAAATTGGAAGGTGGGGCTTATGCCCTGAGTATAGATCTGACAAAACCATCCAAATAATTTATGGATGAATTTATAATAGAGAACTGTTTTCGCATTTTTAAGGAGCCATTATGAAAGAAAAGAAGCATCTTTATCTGCTCTGGACCAATGACAACAAGCTTACTGCAGAAAAAATGGTTTTCATGTATACGGTCAACAGCCTTATCCATGGCTGGTGGGAAGAGGTTACACTGATCATATGGGGAGCTACGGCAAAACTGGTTGCCGAAGATACACAGATCCAGGAAATGATTAAGAACGCAAAGGAAAAAGGCGTACACGTTACAGCCTGCAAGGCCTGCACAGATCAGTTAGGTGTCACCGAGGGTGTTGAAGCACTAGGAATTGAAGTAAAATATTGGGGTGTTCCCCTGACCGATATCCTGAAAAAAGAAGAATCGCTGCTTACAATCTAAAATCAAAGGCGGCTTTATGACCATCTCTTTGATCTGTCCCGACAAGGCACCGGAACCCTGGATAGAGGCCTTAAAAGCAATCGATCCCCAACTTGACATCCGTGTGTGGCCCAATGACCACCCCAAGTATGAAGTGGAGCTGGTCTTGACATGGAATCATCAGCCAGGCAGTCTTATGGCCTACGCCAATCTTGGGTGCATCTCTTCTATGGGCGCAGGCGTAGATCATCTATTGTCAGATCCGAATCTGCCCCAAGGCGTCCCCATTGTACGTCTTGTAGACACTCTTTTGGTAAGAGACATGGCAGAATACCTTGTTCTGGCAGTACTCTCTTTTTTCAGGCAATTTGATGTCTATCAAAACGATCAAAAAGATAAGAAATGGCAGCCCCTTGACCCGCTTGATAAAAATGATCTTCCCATAGGAATTATGGGCATGGGCCAACTGGGCCAGGCTGCAGCAGAACGACTGGAAAAAGAAGGTTTCTCAATTCTGGGATGGAAAAACACACCAGACGACAGTTTGAAGTTTAAAACATTTTTCGGTAAGGACCAGCTTAATCTTTTTCTTAACCAGAGCCGAATCCTGATCTGTCTTCTTCCCTTGACAGATGATACCCGCCACATTTTAAATCTTGCAACTTTTTCCCAGCTTATCAAAGGCGGGTACCTCATCAATGTAGGCCGTGGCGGCCATCTCAAAGAGCCAGACCTGATCACAGCCTTAGATCAGGGAATTTTATCCGGGGCCTGCCTGGATGTGTTTGAAACCGAACCCCTAAAATCGGACCACCCGTTCTGGAATCACCCCAATATTCGCATAACACCCCATATTTCAAGTCAGACCACACCTTGTTCCGTAGCCCCGCAAATAATTGAGAACCTGGCTCGTTTAAGATCTGAACGTCAATTATTAAACCCGGTAAACATTGAAATAGGATATTAATTAAAACAAAAATTGACCCTGGCTTTTATATCTGTCTTTTGTATTTTTTGTCACCTTAAGGTTGGCAGGGTTTTTACTATGAGCAATTCGCTTAGGAGAGTTCAGAGTGAATGACGATCCGGTCCCGTCCCCGGGATTTTGCCTGATATAGTGCGATATCTGCTCGCTTTACCACCTGATTGTCGGTTTCATCCATAAGATACTCTGCAATTCCCATGGACGCTTTAATCTGGCCAATGCGTTTTCCGGAATCCTTGACTGTCCACTCCTTTTTGGCCAATACAACTCTAACTTTCTCAGCAACTGCATACGCCCCTTCCACGTCAGTTTCAGGCAGCAGAATAAGAAACTCCTCTCCTCCATACCGGGCCACCAGGTCATTACGGCGAACCTGCCCGTTAAGCACAAAAGCAAACCCTTTTAAAAGACTATCACCTACAAGATGACCATATGTGTCATTCACTTTTTTAAAATGGTCGATATCCAACATGATTACCGAAAAAGTGACATTGTTCTGTCTGGCCCTGATTCGTTCCAACTCAAGTCTTTTTTCGAGGCCACGACGATTAGTCAGACCAGTTAACGCATCGGTTCTTGCCTCTTTTTGGGATACCTCAAGTTCCTTGTGAAGCTGCTTTAAGTCTTCGGAAGATACTTTCATCCTTGTTTGGAGCCTTGATCCGGATTTAATGATCGCTTTGGTAGTATCCAGCATCTGATCAATGATATCCTTTACCCCTTCGTAATCATGGATATCATGGAGTTGAGACGACAAATCATCCAATACCTGACCGTGCCCTGCCAAGTCCCCTTCGGTTTCGAGTACATGACTGGTAATCTCCCTGAGCATCAGGTTCACTTTGGTAAGCAGGCGTGAAATTACAAGCCGGTCCCCGTCAGTAACAAATTTTTGATAAAGGGATTCAATCTGCTTATTGGTTAGAGGCACATTGTTGTCTATCATCCTGTCAAGTGCCTGTTTAAGCTTCAAATTTTTCCCTGAAACGTACTCATACCATACTGTATAGTTCACAGGATTTGCAGATAAATTGTATTTTGCTAGAAAACCGAGTGTTAATCTTAAGAATTCACCGGCTTTAGGAGAAGATTCAGTATAATTCATACTTTGGGTCCATTTATTTTTATAATGTAATCGGCAGTTTTCCCATAAAACCTAAATCCTTTCAAGATATGTTGAAAGGCGGAAAAGTTGCCAGATTTAAAAATCGCCGGCATCTAAAAGGAAGTAAAAAGCCAATCAATAACATAAAAATCACTTTTCAACTTTCTCTAAATGTTTACCCAGTTGTCCGCACCCAGCTGAGACAGACCGCCCCTTACTCCAGCGCTTGATCACAAACACCCCCTTTTGGGTCAGGATATCTGCAAATTCATGCATCTCTTCATCGCAGGGGCTTTCATGGGCATAAGCATCTATAGGATTATAGGGGATAAGATTCAGGCGGACAGGCATAGGATGAATAAACTCAACCAATTGCTCTGCATCAGCCCTGGAATCATTTACCCCTTTTACAAGGATGTATTCAAACAAAAACACACCGCGCTTGGGCAATGGATACGCCATAAGGCTCTTTTTTAACGCTTTCAATGACCAACGGTTGTTAACGGGCATAAGTTTCGATCTTGTCCGGTCATCTGCTGCATTTACGGAAATGGCCAGGCGAATATTGGGCATGTTCATAGTTGCCAGGCGGTCAATTCCCGGTACGATACCGGCAGTTGAAATTGTTATGTGGCGTAAAGCAATATCAAATCCCTTTTGGTCATTCACAACTTTGACGGCAGTCATGACACCATCAAAATTATCAAACGGTTCCCCCATCCCCATAAAGACAAGATTTTTTATGTCATGGCCCAGAGTATGGCGGGCATTATAGACCTGGCCCACAATTTCAGAAACATTCAGGTTGCGTTTGAATCCAAGCCGGGCTGTTTCACAGAATGCACACCCCATTTTACATCCCACTTGGCTGGACACGCAAAGAGTGTTGTGGCGGGTCATGGGAATCACTACTGATTCGATTTGCAAACCATCGTTCAGTTGAGTGATAAACTTTGTCAGCTCACCTTCTTCAAAGGTTTTAACCACTGTTCCCGGATCTACAGCAACTCTTGTTTCAAGTGCTGCAGAAAGCCTTGGAGACCCTTTAAATTCAGGCGCGGATAGTACACCCGGATTCCCGTTTTTAAACACTTCCCTATACAGAGCTTCTGCATGAAAAAGCCCTTTGCCGTATTCAGACTCCAAAATCCGGACCAATTCCTCCAAGGGCAAAGATAATATATCTAATTCATTTTCCATATGGGCAATTTATACCACAAATCTAAATGAAATTACCATGGGATAGTTCTGAACCTCATTCAATTTAAACCGTTGATTTATAAACAACACCGTCCATAATTGCTCTTTTCAGGCCTTTTATAACCTGCTACTATTTCGCATCTGTTTATCTGCCTATAGCTGAAAGGAGAGATTAATGTCTGAATTTGAGTTCTATCGGGTTGAAAAAAAAGAATCTATTGCCTGGGTTTACTTAAACCGGCCTGAAAAAAAGAATGCCATGAATCCACCTGCCTGGAAAGAGCCCGTTAAAATTTTTGAAGCGCTTGATCAGGATGATGATATCAGGGTTATTGTCTTAGCAGGTGAAGGACCATGTTTTTCAGCCGGTATTGATCTTGTTGGTATGATGCCTGACCTGCCGGAACTCATGGATGGAGAGCAAAAAGGCGGGGTAAAATGGCGTCTGCTGCCGAAGATCAAAAAACTCCAGGACGCCATGAGCTGTATTGAATGGTGTAAAAAACCGGTTATTGCAGCCATTCACGGGCATTGTATCGGGGCCGGCCTTGATATGGCCACAGCCTGTGATATACGCATTTGTTCTGCCGACGCCCAATTCTGTTTAAAAGAAGCTGCGGTTGGATTTGTGGCTGACGTGGGTGTCCTTCAGCGGATTCCTTTGATCGTGGGCCAAGGCCATGCCAGGGAGCTTGCATATTCAGCTAAAACCATATCTGCCCAGCGGGCTAAGGAAATTCTTCTGGTCAACGAGGTTTTTGACTCCAAAGAGGAACTTTTTAAGGCTGCTCAGGCAATGGCCGAAGATATTGCTGCCAATTCTCCTTTGGCAGTCCAGGCCTCAAAAGACGTACTTAACTATGGGGTCGGTAAAAGCATTGACGACGGGCTAAACTATGTGGCGTCCATAAGCACCAATATTATTCCGTCCAATGATCTTACAGAAGCAGTTACTGCCTTCATGGAAAAGCGCAAGCCTAAGTTTACCGGGAAATAATGCCATTAAAGACAAAATAGATAAGGAATGGGGCTATCAACTCAGCCCCATTCTGAATTTACACCTTAAACCGTCCAAGAATATCGTTCAAGCGGTTAGCAAAATCTTTAATCTTGCCCGCACTTTCATTTACATCTTGGGTACGGCGGCTGACTGCACCGGCATTGGTGCTGACACTTGAAATATCCTCGGCAATGCCGGCTGAAATATTAGAAGAATCCAATATATTTTCATGGGTTTCCCTGATGCCCAAAGCAGCCTGACCTATATTATCTGAAATTTCACCGGTTGCATCCGATTGCTGTTCAATGGCTGTGGATATCTCCCCAACAATAGAGTCTACTTCATCAACTACCTTGCTTATCTGTTCTATTTCATTAACCGTACCTATTGTGGACGCTTGTATTTTTTCAATTTTCTCAGCAATATTTCTGGCGGCACTTGCGGTCTGATCTGCCAGTTCCTTTATTTCATTGGCAACCACAGCAAACCCTTTACCGGCTTCACCAGC
Organism: Desulfobacterales bacterium; assembly: GCA_022361535.1. Next base: position 10,611 of record JAKSAU010000080.1, on the reverse strand, counting down.
CCTTGCCGCTTCAATAGTTGCATTCAATGCCAACAAATTCGTCTGGCCTGATATTTCAGCTATAACATCCGTAAACTGACCAATCTCCTTTGCATCATCGCCCAGCGAGTCTACTTTTTCAGACGCACTTTTAGCGGTTGAAACGGCTGTTCTGGTTATTGACTTTGCCTCACCTGTGTTTTTGGCTATCCCAGAGATTGTCTGGTTCATTTCCTCGATAGCTGCTGACACAGAATCAAGGTTTGAAGAAGATTGATCAGAACTTGCTGCCACAGATGACATGGTTTCACTCATATTCGCAGCTGCATCAGATACTGCACCGGACCGATCGGACATTTGTCCGGCACGGGTTTCCAGATCTCCTGACACTGTTGAAAGATCCCCGGAAGTTTGGTTCAAGGTGACTACCCCGGCTGAAATCTGCTTGAATGCCCCGGCCAGTTCTGCGACCATATCATTCATGGCCCTTACCATTGAGGCAATTTCATCTTTGCTTGAAATCTCTATTGATTGTGTAAAATCTCCTTTAGCAACTGTCTGGATAAACGCATCTGCTTTTTTAACAGGAGTAGAAATTCTACCGGACAGGGTAAAACCAAGAATCAGGGCGACGCCAATTCCTACAAGGGTAGCAGACCAAATAAGGGTCGTCACCCGGGCTTTTTCTTTTCCGACATCTGCCCTTGCTTGTGCGATAAGCGCCTGAGCGCTTTCAATCACTTTATCCAACTTGGCGGAAAGATCGCGTCCTTTTTCAACTGTGATCTCGTCTATCGTATCAAGAAGGTCATAGTCGTAAGGTTCTGCCGACAATTGCTTATACATCTGCTCATATGCGGTCTTGAAATTGGGAAGAACTTGAGTTTCATAATCACTGCCAGCTGACTTTACGATATCCAAAAGTGCTTTGTCTTTTGCAGGAAATATGGATTTCCCGTCAATGACAGCGCCTTCGAGAATGGCTTTTTTATAGATGCTGAATGCAGACACATTGGATTCGTGAATTTTCCAGACAGCATCCAATTCCTCCGTATCCAATGAGGACATCAGCTTTACGACCATCATAAGATCCTGGCTCACGGTCAACTTCATATTTATCGCGGTTTCAATCAGGGGAGCTGACTCAATAACAGTATTAAACTTTGTCTCCAGTTTTTTCATGCCCGTATAACTGATAAAGCTGACTATCGCCGTAATTAGAGAAATAGCGAGGAAACCGACCATCAATTTTCCTCGTATAGTTCTTAGCATTCCCATAAGCCTCCCTCAAAAAATGAATCCCATTTTGACGCCCAAGCGATTTTACATACAGTCTTTATAAACCTAAAGTCAAGATCTTGCCTCTAATCCCTTTATTTTAAGGTTTAGCTGACCCAAGTCTTATTTATAATTCTCTGCGCATCATAAAACTCAGGCACATCAACCATAAATTGATGTGCCTGAGTTGTTGTACGATTTTTTTTGAGTTATCCGCTGACCGGGTTCCCCTGGTCATCGTAGACAACATTTATATCCGTTACATTGATTGACACTTCTTGACCGCCAACTTCGGCCGTATATGTATTGGTACCGGATTGTTTCCAATTATCACTTTGCTGCAGAACGAGGGTATCTTCATCCTCCCCACCGCCAGAGATTTCAAAAAGATTGTCTGATGACATGGACAGTACATCCTGGGCAGTCAAAGAAATGGTCTGATTTTCGCCGTCTTGGCCCACATGAATGGCTTCCATTTCTGAAACAATTGCGGAAAGCGAAGAAAAATCAAGGTTAGATTCTGTAACCACCAAGGTATCGGTTCCGCTTCCTCCATCTATAATATCTTCGCCTTCCAGGCCGAAAATAACATCATCGCCGTCATTGCCATAAATGATATCATTACCGTCAGTGCCATAGATTACATTATCTTCATCATTTCCTTCTATCGTGTTGTTCACACCGGTCAGGGCATCAAGATCAAAGTATACGGTTCCCGTGCTGCTTTGCCCGTCATCATCAGTCACTGTATATTCAAAAGAATCCTGGACCTCTTTTGATACCTGAACGTATTTAAGGGTAGCGGAACCGTAGCCAAGTTCTCCATCTGCATGACCATCAACCGACACTTCAAGTGTGGTAAAGGAAAGCGGTGTGCCGTCACTGTCTTTCACCTCAATATCGACTTCACCTTTGTTGCCTGTCATGCCTTCGGGCTTATTCTCATACCCCTGTGCTACGATATTGCCGTCAGCATCTTTTGCCACCCAATGTACATGAGCGTTTTGGGAAGCACCGTCGTTAAAGTAACCGCCTAATCCGGAAAAACCTAAAGTCACATTAGTTACGCTGGCCAACTGGTCTGTATTGGATTCCTCATAAAAGTTGAGAACCAAAGTTTCTGTCTCGCCGTTCTTATTTCCATTGATCTGGCCATTTCCAATATCCCCTTTTACACCAAGGCCGACACCTTTCTCCGAATTCGGACTGTTCTGGAAGCCAACCTTTGCTGCGTCACCGTCAGAATCAACTGCAGTGACAACAGCTTTTATGCTACCGACCGACGAAGAATAGGAATATCCCTTGTCATCAGTTGTTCCCCATTCACTAATAGAGCCTCTTGTCTCAGTTGTTCCTAAAATAAAATCAATGCTTTCCTGCTGAACAGCATCCTGATCAGCCACATATATGAGACTGTCGAACTCAGCCTGTGAAAGAGATATGACTCCGGTTATTTCCACTTGATTGTCACTTGCATCTGTATAAAACAGCGTACCAAATTCCGGCAGGTTGTTTATGGTAATGGCCAAGTCAGCATCTATATCATCAGGATCAGAGACTGCATCAGACATGATAAAACTTTGATTGGCTTCATCTACACTGATAAACTTGTCCAGGGCCTGCGGAGGATCATTTATTTCATTTACTGTAATATTAACCGTTGCAGTAGAACTGTCTCCGTCAGCATCAGTAAGCGTATACGTATAACTGTCATCCCCGTTAAAATCAGTATCAGGCTTGTATGTAAAGCTGCCATCTTCATTTAAAACAAGAGAGCCGTGTTCCGGCATGGTATAAGACGAAAGCTGGCTGCCGTCACCACCCATTTCATCATTGGCAAAAACCCCCAGGGGATCGACAATAAGTGTGCCGTCTTCATCCACGTCATAATTATCATCACCTGCTGCAGGTGCATCATCGAGAATACTGAAAGAATAATCACTCAAATCAAGTGCGGCTGTATCAGTATCTCCATCGCTGTCTGTGATAACTGCATTAACAGATATTCCATTAAGGCTTAAAGAAACAGAATCCTCGTCCGCATCTATTCCAAAGTGTTTCACCGGTTCTAACTGGTCGAATTCAAGTTTACCTTCTTCATTGATCGAGATGGTAAAATAAATGGTGTCGCCCTCAAAGCCGATAATCTGGCCATTTACCAATTGAAGCATGATCTGCTGATCATTATGGGCATATACCTGGGACCCAACAGTATCAGTTCCTTGCGTCAAATCAAGTGCGAGGGCATATGTGATACTTCCTGAACCGTCCTGGCCAAAATCAGCTTCAAAGAACTCTGCTACCGGAAGCACTGTCTGGGCAGTTGAGAAATCACCTTCATCAACGGACAGTAAAACTTTATCGCTACTGGAATCAGAAGAGGATTCATCAGATCTGGCATTTCCATCGATAAAATCGCCTTGGTTGATGTCATTAGCAATAATGGAGGGGCCGTCATCGCGGATACCAACCTTAAACTCAAATTCCGCACTATTTCCGTCATTGTTTGTTGCTGTTACGGTGATGGCATATTCCGCAATGGAGTCATGGTCGTTTCCATCATCGCCGTGATCCTCCGCTACGAGCTGAGTAAAGGTGTATGAACCTGTTGCCTGGTCTAAAACGATCTGCCATCTGCCCAGATCGTCAGTCAGTGTATTTGAGGTGTCATCCCAGGTCGCGCCATCAGCTGATAAAACCAAAGACCCACCGGCCGTGCCAAATTCCACGGAGATCTTCCCGCTCAGGGTATCTAACCCATTGGTTTCATCCACTTCAACACCAAAGGCAGAAAGAGATTCGATCTGGTCATTATAGCTTGTTTCATCAATGGAAACCCTGCTGGCCGCAACCTGAGAACCCGCCCCCAAAGCCCGAGGTTCAACATTCCCTGCACTCCGGTCACCTTCATGGAAATCAGAAGTATCACTGTCAAACCGGTTTTCATCACCGACAGCTGTCTCTTCATCAGCAATCTGTTTACCTTGATCAAGTGCGGCTTGAATCTGATCAGCCTTGTGTATTGTGCTGTCTTTTTCAGCAACGCGGGCGAACATGCTTTCTTCCATTAAAACTCTTGCATTATCCGCAAGGGAAGCAACTTGGTCACCATTTTCATTGGCAACAACAACACTGATGTTTCCGGTTGTGCCAAGGACCTCGCCCAGGTAAACCGCATCTCCTTGTCTCAAGGTTCTGGTTTGACCTTGAGGGGAAATCGCTGTGATGATACCGCTTCCGGTAATGGATTGAATAATTCCTGCTTTGACCACGATATCTCCTTCGTTCTATCTATAAAACTAAAGACCAATTCCCGGCTGTTTTTTCTATTTTCGCTTAGGTTTCGGGAATGATCTGTTTCATTCGTATACTTATTTATTCTATATATATACTATTATTTAATATAAAAAATGATACTAAAGTACCATTTTTTATGAAAATTGGGAAATATATTGCCATTTTTTGGAAAATAATGCCATTTTCATATTCTCCAATACTTACGAATTGTACCGCGACCATTTTCGATCAAACACCTGATACCTTTTTCCTTAAACAAACGAGCCTTACTGACAATCAAAATGCGCTATCCCTGGTTTTAGTGGGGTTAGATATTGACAAAAAAAAACCACGATGTGATATTAAAAATTTGTTGCTTTTAAAATTTAGGGTAAAAAATACCATGAAAGACCAATACCGGTTTGAGACCCGGGCCATCCATGAAGGCATAGATAAAAATGCATGGGACGGGGCGACCTTGCCTCCTATTTTTCAGACGGCAGCCCATATCCACGATACGGCGGAATCCCTCGGCCGGACATTTGCCGGCCAGACTGATGATCACATCTATATGCGCCTGACCAATCCTACCAGCAAGCATTTAGAGGAAAAACTGGCAGCGCTTGAATCCGGTAAAGCAGCTGTGGCAACCTCATCCGGGATGGCAGCCATTGCCGATGCCTGCATGACCCTGCTTCGGGCAGGAGATGAATTTGTTGCCTCATCCTCCTTGTTCATGTCTACCTTTGCCCTGTTTACTAATATTTTTAAAAAATACGGTATTACAGCAAGGTTTGCCCATCCGTTAAAGCCGGATGAGGTGGCAGCCCAGATCAATGAAAAAACCCGGTTTGTATACATGGAAACCATCACCAATCCGGGAATGGAAATCGCAGATATCAGCAGTTTAGCAGACATTGCCCATGAAAACGGTATTCCTTTGTTAATTGATAATACCCTGGCCTCCCCATGGCTGTGTCGTCCCCTGGAACTGGGTGCGGATATTGTCATGCACTCCACCACAAAATATTTTTCAGGCCACGGTGCTGCTCTTGGTGGTGTGGTAGTTGACAAAGGCGAGTTTGACTGGAGTACGGAAAAATTCAAGGATTTCGCTCCGTTTGCAGGCAAAGACCCGTCTTTAAGCTTTCTTACCCGGATGTGGAAAGAGTATCATGTTAATTTCGGAACCACACCGGCCCCGTTCCACTCGTTCCTGACGGTAATCGGGTTGTCAACTCTTGGGGTACGCATGGAAAAACATATGGCGAACGCTATGGCTGTCGCCGAGTTTCTCAAAGCACACCCAAAGGTGAAGTGGGTTAATTTCCCGGGATTTAAAGGTCATCCCTGCCATGATATCGCAAGATCTCAATTTAGAGAAAAAGGATTTGGCACGATGCTGACCTTTGGTCTTGAGAACCAGGATGCCTGTTTCACCCTGATCAACAACCTGAAGATGATATTAAACCTTGCCAATCTCGGGGACTGTAAAACCCTTGTGATCCATCCCTATTCCTCCCAGTATGTCAACTTCCCGCAGGAGCAAAGAGACAAGATGGCAGACCCTTGTCTGATACGTTTTTCCACGGGAATAGAACACCCGGACGACATCTGCCGTGACCTGGACCAGGCACTGGCGAAAACTTAAAAAAGGACTTTCGATAGGGAAAAGAAACAGCGCAAGGTTTGGAGCAGGCCCATGAGTGAATATATCGGACATGACCAAAGCGGTGCCACTGTCGGCATTGTGGAAAAAAAGCACTTCATCTTTGCTGATGACAGCAATGCCATGACCCTTGAAAGCGGTGCGTCGTTAGGGCCAATCACCATAGCTTACGAAACCTGCGGCACACTCAACCCGGACAAATCCAACGTTATACTTGTTCTCCACGCCCTGACCGGCGATTCCCATGTGGCAGGCTATTATAACGCTGACGACCCCAAACCCGGTTGGTGGGATATCATGGTCGGTCCGGGCAAAGCCATTGATACAGATAAGTATTTTGTAATCTGTTCTAATATCCTTGGGTCCTGTATGGGTTCGACCGGACCCTCATCAACCGATCCGGGTACAGGAAAACCGTTTGGTATTTCTTTTCCCATGATCACTGTAGGGGATATGGTCAGGGCCCAAAAAGCCCTGGTTGACCATTTATGCATCAAACGGCTGCTGTCAGTGATCGGTGGTTCTGTAGGCGGGATGCAGGTTTTGGACTGGTCTGTTCGCTACCCGGATATGGTTGCATCAGCTATTCCTTTGGCCTCTACCTGCCGCCACTCTGCCCTGGCCATTGCGTTTAACGAAGTGGCCCGCCAATCCATCATGGCAGACCCAAACTGGAATGAGGGTAATTATTATGGTGGAAACAAGCCTGACATGGGTCTTGCCATTGCCAGGATGATCGGGCACATAACTTATCTGTCAGATGAATCCATGCGCACAAAATTCGGCAGACGGCTTCAGAACAGAAGCGCCCTCAAGTTTGAGTTTGGTGCTGAATTCCAGGTTGAATCCTATCTGCAGTACCAGGGAAACAAGTTCATCGAACGCTTTGATGCCAACTCTTTTTTATATATTACCAAGGCTGCCGATTATTTTGACCTGGCAAGGGAGCACGGCAAAGGCTCACTTGTTAATGCATTTTCAAAGACGGCATCTAAATTTTTGGTAGTGTCCTATACCTCGGACTGGCTTTACCCAACTTACCAGTCCAGGGAAATGGTCACTGCCATGAAAAAGAACAATTTAGATGTCAGTTTTTGTGAGATTGAGGCAAAGTGGGGACATGACGCATTTCTTTTGCCCAATGACCACCTGAACAATTTGATCACAGGTTTTTTACGGAGTGTAACCCCATGACAACCCCTTTAAGATATGACTTAAAAATTATCGCATCCTGGATCGAACCCGGATCAAAAGTGCTGGGATTAGGCTGCGGGGAAGGGGAGCTGCTTCACTGGCTCAAGCAGGAAAAACAAGTCATTGAACGGGGCATTGAAAAAAAAGAATCCAAAGTAGTCAAGTGTATTGAAAAAGGGATTTCTGTTCTCCAGGGAGACATTAATGAAGAACTTGAAGATTACCCGGACAATGCCTTTGACTTTGCCATCTGCTCACAAACTTTGCAGCAAGTCTATGATCCAGGCACCCTGATCCAGGCCATGCTCAGGGTTGCAAAACGTTGTGTGGTCAGTTTTCCCAATTTCGGCCACATCAAGGTTAGGTACCAACTGGCAACTACTGGCAGAGCCCCTGTTACCCCGGAACTGCCTTATGAATGGCATAACACACCCAATATCAGGGTGCTTAGCCTTAATGATTTTAAAGAGTTTGCCGCCCAGACCGGCTTTAAAATATTAAAGCGGGCTGCAATTAATACCAAAAACCAGCATGCTACGGGCAGAAGAGTGTTTGTGCTGCCCAACCTATTTGCCACCTATGGGATTTTTTTAATAGGAAAGGAATAAACAATGGACACTGATTTCGGAAACAAGGAAATCATGGATAAAATTACCCGGATCAAGCATGAACTGGGTAATGACCTCGTCATTTTAACCCACCACTATCAGCGCAAGGATATTGTAGATCTGGGCAATCACAGGGGAGATACATTTGCCCTGGCCCAACGGGTGGCCCGGGATGAAAAAGCAAAGCATATTGTTGTCTGCGGTGTGTCCTTTATGGCAGAGAGTGCAGCTATTTTAGCCAATGACGATCAGACGGTCCAGATACCCGATCCCAATGCAGGTTGCTGGATGGCAGATATGGCAAAGCCCGAAGATGTTGAAGCAGCATGGAATGAGGTGGTTGATGCCCTTGGCAAAGATATTGTTACACCGATTGCTTATATGAATTCTCATGTGGGCGTCAAAGCTTTTTGCGGTCGCAGCAACGGTGCAGTATGTTCATCTTCCAATGCCTTGAGAACATTTGAATGGGCCTTTGAACAGCGGGAAAAAATATTCTTTTTTCCTGATGAACATTTGGGAAAAAATACTGCAGCCGCATTAAACATACCAATGGAAACAGTCTTAATTTGGGACCCTGCAAAACCTTTGGGCGGTCTTACAATAGAAGCTTTGAATAAAGCAAAGGTAATTTTGTGGAAGGGAAACTGCCAGGTTCATACCCAGTTTACCCCGGACCAGATTAAATCCATGAGAGATAATTTCCCTGATGCAAGTATTGTGGTGCACCCGGAATGCCCCCATGATGTGGTTAAAGGGGCTGATGCCTGCGGTTCAACAAGCTTTATTGTCAGGTACATTACAGATGCTCCGGCTGACAGTACTATTGTTGTGGGTACGGAAATCAATCTTATTAAACGCCTGGCAGCAGAACACCCAGATAAAAAGATCCTTCCCTTAAGTGATGCGTTCTGCCCCTATATGCACAAAATAAATTTGAAAAATCTGGCAACGACCTTGGAAAATATCGGGCAGACCAACATTGTCACCCTTGATGAAAAAATTAAAAAAGAGGCTTTAACGGCATTGGAGAACATGTTAAACCTTTAACATGTTCTCCAAAAATAAAGGTCCTAAAAAGAAACTTTTTATCAAGAACTGTGTGAAAAATAACAATTGCTTAAAGCGTGTTGGTATTTGGGCAGTTTTGTCAATATCTTTATGCCTGATTATCTTCTCAAACCCAGTACTTAGCGCAGATCGAGAAAAAACAAGTCCGTCCACTGACACGGTCAGGGGCTTTTCCTATGATTATACGGATCAGGAAAAGGCCTTTATAGAAACCAATCCGGTTATTAAAGTGTCCAATGAGTTTGACTGGCCCCCTTTTGATTTTGTAGCTGACGGAGAGCCTGCCGGGTTTGGCATTGAACTGATGGACCTTCTTGCTGAAAAATCCGGCCTAAACTTCTCTTATATCAATGGATATACCTGGGACGAACTGGTCAAAATGTTTTTTGACGGTAAGCTCGATGTACTCCATTCACTTAGCATCACCCCGGAACGCCAGAAAAAAGCTTTTTTCTCAGCACCCTATTATCATTCAAAGCATGTACTGATCTACAGGTCTGACACACGGGACCTTCAGACCTTAGATGATTTGGACGGAAAAATCATTGCCATGCCCAAGGGATGGTCCACTATTGAATTTTTTAAAACCCACTATCCTGAAGTTCATATCATTGAGGTAGAAAGCAGCCGCCAGGCTCTTGAGTATGTAGACCAAGGTAAAGTGGCTGCCACAGTCGAACAGGAAGGGATCGCACTTTATCTGATTACAAAATTTGGGTTCACAGACCTTACCCTTTCGAAGTGGTTGGACAACGATGAACTGCAGAAAACATCTTCCATGCATTTTGCTGTTCTTAAAACAAATCCCATACTCTTTTCCATATTGGATAAAGCCCTGTCCAGAATAACGCTATCGGAGATGCGGATCCTAAAAGAGAAGTGGTTTTCTCGGGCTGGGCGACGAATCGGCCAGGAGGATGTAGGGCTAACCCCTGAAGAAAGAGAGTGGCTGGTTGAAAAAAAGAAACTGACATATTGTATTTCAAAAGAACAGATGCCCTATTCAGCTTATCGCGGCAGCCAGGCAATGGGCATTGTGCCGGATCTGTCGGAAATATTCAGCGAAAGGCTGGACATTGAATTTGTCCCTTATCCGGTTTCCAGTTTTGATGAGTGCATATTGCAAATTAAAAGTGGTATCAGCGATCTGGTTCCAATGATCTCTAAAACCTGGCCAAGACAAAAAGACCTGGAATTTACTGCCGGATACACCAATTATGATGTGGCCATCATCGCCAGGGAGGACAGCCCCTTTATTGCAGGCATTCCGGATCTGGACACCATGAGAACAGGCCTTGTCCCAACATCAAATATCTTTGAAAAAATACTGATCAAATATCCGAAACTTGACTATCTGCCTGTAAATACTATTGAGTCGTGCCTGGAGCAGGTATCTGCGGGACAGCTTGATGCAGCCGTTTTAAGCCTGCCTTTGGCCTCCCATTATATCCGAAAAAATGGCCTGGCAAATCTTAAAGTCGCCGGACATACCGGTATTAAAGAAGACCTGAGGCTGGCCGTTCTCAAGGAGAACTC
>JAKSAU010000361.1 GCA_022361535.1 Desulfobacterales bacterium | reverse complement strand
GCAGTAAAAGGCAGTTCACGAAGCATCATTTAAGTTCAGGTCTCCATTAATAGAAAAAGGACCGGACATCATGAAAAAAATCATCTTGTTTCTGTTATTCCCAACTCTGATTATCAATGCGCTATTTTTTGTTCCGGGAATCGTCTTTAACAGCTTTGCTCAAGAGACCGTGTCAAACGTTGAGCAGGCTTTTCTCATTATCAAACATGAAATATCTACCGACGCCTTATCGGGTAAATCCTTGGTTGTGCACCCTGTTCCGATTAAAGGAGGCACATCAATTCCCACCTGGGGAAAAACGATCAGGGTTCCGACAAGTTATGACAAGGCATGGTTTTTCTTTGTGGATGACCAGCCTCAAGCCAATTGGGGGCACAAGTGCCGCTATTTTTTTGTAGGAACACGTTCCGGACGGTATTCGATTATCCATGCAAAGACGCCTCCGGATGACTGGTCACAAATGGTCCCATTTCGGCTGGAAAAAAGTCTGATGGATGAATGAAGATTTCACACATAGGGGTAAACCTACTTTTTATTCTTGGCACTAAAAGGAGGCTGCAATGAAACAGGCAACTTTTGAAAAAACGCGATGCGCATTTCTACTTGGGCTTACATTTGCCCTGTTACTCCTGTATTTGGGTACTGGCATAGCCGCCCAGGCGGTAAAACCCCAGTCAACGACCTTAAAGCCTCTTGTGCAAAAACCTGTAAAGGTCCAGCTTAATTTAGAGCAGGCCCAAAAGACCATGATTAAAAAAGTATATAAGGGTAAAATCGGGAAACGGGCATTGTATGCCAATCCCACCCTCAAACCGAGCGGCGCCAGGATCGGAAGCTGGAAAAAACCTAATAAAGTTGTTGTTTCAAAACCGTCCTGGTTCTTTTTTGTTGATGAACAGCCAGGCGCAAACTGGGAGCATAAGGCCAGTTATATCCTGGTTGACAAAGCCACCGGTACAGTCAAACGAATTGCAGCCACAAGCCCCCCAAGAGAAGCACTATCCCTCAAACCTTTAAACAACAAAGCCAAATCTGAAATGAAACTGATGAAAGCCAGCACCCGGATGACATTGTCCAGGATGCAGGCAAAACCCATCCGGCTGAAAAAAAGGGAGAAATATGCGATACTGCTTTGCGGCGGCTGGAACAGCAGTTCCAATTACGGAAGGTATTGGAACGACTTAACCTTTATATTTAAAACCTTAAAGCAGAAATACGGATACTCTGATTCTGAAATCATTGTATTATACGCCAATGGTACCCATAGTCCCTCAGCTGATTTTGACGGTGACGGCATTGATGATATTGATTATGCGACTACCAAGGCCAACCTGACAACCGTCATTAACAATGTGGCCGCCAATATATCTTCAAAAGGAAAATTCTTTTTTTATGCAACCAACCATGGGGGTGATGATCCCGGAGACCACCAATCCAACCTGACCCTTTGGGGGGAAAGCATCCGGGACGATGAATTTGCCAATCTGACTAAAAATATCAAATGTGCAGAGACAATTTACGTATTTGAGCAATGCTACAGCGGCGGCATGATGGATGACCTGCTCAAGGCACAGCCTAAACCGTGCACAGCCCCAAAGGTTTGTGTAATGACAGCTGCGCGCCATGATGAGCCGTCCTGGAGTTGCGATACTGAAGGGGCGTATGATGAATATGTTTACCACTGGACATCTGCTGTAAACGGCAAAACACCCGGGGGAACAGCTGTTGACGCAGACACAAACAACGACGGCAAGGTAACCATGTCAGAAGCGCACAATTATGCCAGGCGCATGGACAGCAGGGATGAGCACCCCATGATCGGTTCCTGTGTGACAGGTGCTTGTGATACCACCCTTGCGGTTACCAAGCCAAAAAAAGAAGACTGTTTAGGCTTTAGCCCTGGCCGGGCAAAAGTAATAAAAAAGAATAACCGGTGGAAAATTGTAGACGGCAGCCACTGGCTATTTGATTTCAGTAAAAACAAATCCGAAGCCTTAAAGGCACTGGATATTATCAAGCATTATAAAATAGACAGGACCTGTTATGTAGGCCGTCCTGATCCAAGTTTTAAATACTTACTGGCCAGCGGCAAAGCCCCTAAAGGTGCCACCCCCGGAGAGGATTGCATTGCATTTAACCCCAATACCATAAAGGTTAAAAAATATAAAAACCGGTGGAAAATTGTTGACGGTAAAAGCTTGCTTTTTGATTTTGGCAGCAAGAAAAAAGAGGCCGATCAGGCTTATGCCATAATCAAGAAATACGGATTTAAACGAACCTGCTATGTGGGCCGGCCTGATCCAAGCTTCACTTATTTAAGGAAATAACCCAGTTTTTTAAACAATCTTCATCCTGGGGTTAGAATATACCCAAGTTCTTTAAAAAGGCCTCACCTTTTTCAAGAATCTCTTTGTGATCTTGTGGTAATTCAGGATTTTCAACCAGGCTGC
>JAKSAU010000859.1 GCA_022361535.1 Desulfobacterales bacterium | reverse complement strand
CTACGCAGAATCATTCTGATGGTTGGTTTATGGGTGTTACACCTCAATTAGTTGCCGGAGCCTGGACTGGTGCAGATTTAAGAAGTATACATTTTGACGATCTTAAAATTGGGCAGGGAGCAAACATGGCTTTACCTATCTGGGGTCGTTTTATGAAAAAGGTTTATGCTGATGAGAGTCTCGAGTACAAACCTAACAGTGAATTTGAAAAGCCGGCAAACTTCTTCATGAACCTTGATTGTGATGAACAGCAAAGTATTGAAGAAAAACCGGCACAGTTTGAAGATTTCTTTTAAAAATAAAAGACGTTTACTTTTTAAAATCAAGCGAACGTCTTTTACATATAATAATAAAATTAATTTCTTTAATTGCCCATATTAACTTCACTGGTGATTTTATCATTTTTAGCCTGATGAGGAAATGCAAGAGAATGCATCATCGCTTCTACTTGTCTTAAGTAATTACGTTTATCGTATCTCGGAGCATAAACATATCCGTCTAACATTACAATACGATTATTCGAAGCATCCAAAATGGTCATATTAATAAATGGGCCTCCCATGAAATCATTTTTAACTTTCCATAGTCCACGGGTTTCAGCAGCATAATTATTTTTAAAATTGCATATATTAAAAACCGGAGGTAACAGATGCTCAGTAATCATGTAACTTCCTTCTGACGGCCCATCAACATATTTTTTTAGAATCGCATCCCTTTTGTTTAAAATGTAATTAAGCGTAAACGTACTATCTGAAGAATACGGATAAGTATGAACAATTATTCCCTGGCTAATTTCAGGAGTTTCATATCGAATCCATGCAAAATCTTTATTAGGCTTAGTAACTGCAAACCCTGGTGGAACATTTAAATTAAACCCAAATTTCTCAAGAATTGTATTTTTAACAGCTTTGTCATTATAATTTTTATAGTTCATTAAAAGCCTGTCTCTTTCTGCTTTTATCAGGTAAGCTGCAATTTTATCAGAGTTCTTATCAAAAGCTTCCACAAATTGCTCCTGAGATTTGGCTTTAATGTTGATTACTGCCTGTGGCCAGGCCCAAATGTCTTTTTTAAACTCCACTTTTGCAGAATCAAGACCCGGCGATATTTTAGCAGTAACAATGTTACGGGCAGTTTTAAAAATTTCTTTGAATGCTGCAGGTGGAACATCAATTAGTTCAAAGATTGGCTCATCCTGAGGCAAACCTAATTGAGGCTGGGCAAGCACTTCTCTTATTTTACTTCCGGCCGGACTTTCCCAGGTTTTTTTAGGAATAACGACAACAACCTCTCCGGCCCTACCCGTAACTTTCTTTCGCATTACTGTAGGATCGTTGGAACACGAGGAGAGCAGAAGCATTATAATTGCTATAAAACAAACCGATTGAATAGTTTTCATTTTCCGGGATTTAAAATGTTTAGCGCATTGAGTACAAAAATCTTACCATTTTTTGTTTATTCACGGGGTGACTTTGAGTCACCCCGTGAATAATACTTCAATTTACAAAAAATCCCACCTAATAGGCGGGATTAATTTTATGCTGGTAGTAAAGATTATTTTTCAATCTTTTCTGCGTCTTTTTTGT
>JAKSAU010001113.1 GCA_022361535.1 Desulfobacterales bacterium | reverse complement strand
TTCACGGGCACGCCGCCCAGCCTGCCGTCTTCCTGGCTGATTGCCAGATTGAAGCCGTCCCGGATATCTTCCCCAAGATATCCCGCCTTAGTCGAAAGGGTGGTGATCATCCCGATCTTGACCGGCTCAGCCGCGGCCAACTGCCCGGCCATCAACACACACCCCAATACCAGCATCCATCTTTTCAGTATTTCCGTCATGGAAAATCTCCTTGTTTTCAATCGCGCGCCCCCGGCCCGATGCCGGACCACCCCTTCAAACGGAACTGGGGGCCGCCTGGAAAGGCGAAATTCGGCGCTTTGTTTCTATAGGCAGAAACATATATACGGATCGATTGAAAATTGCAACAATTTTTGACGCCCCCCGGCGTTGGAAAGAGGCATGATTCGGAATGGAAGCAAAATCCCGGAGATCGGAAAGAATGATCCGTTTTTTTCCGATTTCGATATCGATTTCGATCCGGATTAATGGTAATCTCCTTCAGATCAAAAAGGAGGCGTCCATGACATATCAATCGATCAACTTTAAAGACAAATTCTTGAAATTCACGGACCGGTGGTCCCCGAAAGTCGTTGCCGAGATGAACGATTATCAGTTCAAACTGGTCAAGATCCGGGGAGAATTCACCTGGCATGACCACCCGGATACGGATGAGGTTTTTATCGTCATGGCGGGGGAAATGGCCATTTGCTTCAGGGACGGCCGGGTCGACCTGAAGGCGGGGGAGATGTTTGTGGTACCCAAGGGTGTGGAGCATAGGCCTGAGGCGGAAGCGGAATGCCACGTCATGGTGGTGGAGCCCAAGGGCGTGGTCAACACCGGTGACGCAGGCGGAGATTTGACCGCTCCCAACGACGTATGGGTGTAAAACGCAACGCCCTGTTCTTGACTTTTTTCCGGATTCTTTTTAGGTAGAGACCGGACAGGAAAAAAAGGGGGGTATCAATGAAACGTCTGGACGGATTTGGAGACTACTACAAGACCCATGACCATCTCTCCGTGTTCGACCGCATGCTCGAAGAAAATACGGTCTGGAATTTCCACATCCACGGCCACCGGATCCTTTCCGCCAGGGTGACGGAAAACCAGACCTATGACGTCACATTGGCGGCAGAAGGGCAGGAACCGATTCTGGTCAACAAGACGGCAATCAAGT
>JAKSAU010000987.1 GCA_022361535.1 Desulfobacterales bacterium | reverse complement strand
TGATGCGAAGGGCAGGGGGGCCGCGGCAGGCCCGGGTGGTTGTCTATTACACCTGGGCCTGCCAATGCGGTTATCAAACCATTACCAGGGAGGAATTGTGATATCGAAAATCGTTTTAGTTTTAGGGCCGGGTCAAGGGGCGGATTTTGTATATGATCTTCTTGAAAAGCATTACACCGCCAATGAGACGCCCTTTTTATCGTTTATCATCGGCAGCCGGTATCAATACTCCTTGGTTTTAGAGGAAATCGAGGGATTCAACGGCTATGTGCTTATCAAGACCAACCTGTTTGTACGCCCGGGTGAATGGTCTGAATGGCAACGCATACTTGTAACCGGATGAGAATTGATGCCTGTTTTGAATAAAAAGGACATCTTTAAATGCAGACGATTGATGCGAAGGGCAGGGGGGCCGCGGCAGGCCCGGGTGGTTGTCTATTACACCTGGGCCTGCCAATGCGGTTATCAAACAATTACCCGGGAAACACTTTAGGAGGAAACATGGAATCATTTTCAAATTACAGGATAGTCAAGCAGCCCAACGGCAAATATGCCATGTACAATACCGAAACCAAAGAATTTACGTATTCCGACCGTGACTCTCCCGAGGCCATAATTGAACTGGTCCTCAGGAGAGTCCGGATACGGCTTGAGGACAATGCCGGGTATTATTCAAAAAAGCCTGATCACTTCGATATCTGCGTCAGGGATTATAAATACGCCCATGGAATATTGAGCAGGGGCGAACCCGATCCTCATGAAGAATATCAGAAAGCCGTAGCCGAATTACGGACAATGGGCGTTGAAACGGATTCGTTCAGGTGGCGCTGCCAAAAAAAACCTTTCCGGCAAATGTTTGAGGAGGCAACGTGATGCCGGTATTATCACAGCACGTCAATAGAATTCCGCGCTGCAAAAATTCGTAAAGGAGACCGGTGTCAATGAACGCAACCCTTATAGCCACCTCCGGCGCTCCGGGCACCGGCAGGACTGCAACGGCAGTGAACAAGCTGTTGGATCTGGAAGCGGCCCATCCCGATAAAACGGTCTGCTTCATACACAACCTGGAGCGGGACTGCCCGTATCCCCTGGGCAGGGACGCCACAACCGAAACCATGCTCTGGCTGTTCACGGCCCGGGTCCAGAAGGAGCTGACCCTGATGAAGCGGGGCCGGTATGTCGTGGCGGACCAGACCATCGTGGATGTGATTGCACATACAATTA
>JAKSAU010001093.1 GCA_022361535.1 Desulfobacterales bacterium | reverse complement strand
TAACCCTAATTGCATATTTATATCTTGAACAATTCTCTAATTAAACAAAAACTGTTAAACGACATTTATTGGCGGTAAAATGGCAGGATATCTGATTTCTCCATCAATTCCTAAGCCTAATTTTCAATTAATTATACATCTCTCAAAATGAAATACAAGTTAAAATAACATTAATAAAAAAACCGACCATTGAAAACAATGGCCGGTTATAACGATCATATTAGTTGTATCGACAGATCGCGTTTATTTAGCAAAACGGCGAACTCTTCCGGCAAGAACTGTGCCCAAACCTGCTAGAAGGATAGCACCAGGGGCAGGCACATAAGCAGAGCCAAATTCGACATCATCCCAAATTGTATAAGGTTGATTCGAACCCCAATCACCTAATTTAGGTTCAAACATGGTATGCAAACCAAGAGTAATCAGATCTTCATAGTCATTACGGTAAGATTGGCCAACAAAAACACCATCTATATAATATTTGATAAAGCCATCTGCACTACTTAGCTGCATTTTTAACTGATGCCAGCCAGTTGACCTGCCAACTCCGGTGTCCTGCCAGCCAGGACTGTTTTCACCGGCAGCAACGTAATAGTAGTTATCAGTCACGGTATATCTGGCACCAAGCTGCGTGTCTGTCCAGTCTTCACTACCACTAATATAAGGGTTCACCCATGAAGGAACAGAGTAAATTTGGCCTGCCTGACCAGCAGCACCATCATCATAATACCAAGCGCTAAAATAAGGATCGAACTGCTTCTGCATAGCATATCCGTTAACATTTTCCGGTTCTACCGAGGCCCACCACATCCAGTCATGTGGGACACTAGTAGCAGTAAGCTTCATGCCATAGTTACCACTATGTGCAGTCGTTGTCTGCTGCATCATCTCTCCGATTGGTGCAGGTCCGTGCCTATAAGCAGCATTAACCCACCCTGGTGCATAATCACCTGTCCAACTTGTCTCAAAATCAAATTCTACCTTATATCCTGCTAAAGCAGGTCCAGCCATAAAACATGCAACAATCAAAAGCAAAATCTTCTTCATAGTTATCTCACCTTTCTAAAAAATAGAATTCTCAGGC
>JAKSAU010000690.1 GCA_022361535.1 Desulfobacterales bacterium | reverse complement strand
TAAGTTTTTCTGGTATGGTCCTCCTATTAAGGAGGTTGCCTTGGCCTATTGGACGCAAACACTATCCCCGCGGGTAATACGAGATCTTAAAAAACGTTCCTTTTTAGGGGTGTTTATCTACACAATTGCATTGACTGTCGTTCTGTTTGCAGATGGGTATTACTTTCGCAGGCCTGATTTTTCAAACCGTTTGCTTATATGTATCACTGGTATCTGTTTTATTCGTTTAGTACATCTTCTTTGGAATGCTCGTCAAAAGACCCGGATCAACGAGCATGACAAACCGTCAATACCGGATCTTGTCTTCTTTGTAGTTTCCGTTTGTGTAACAGCTTTGATTTGGGGGACAGGTTTTGCTCTGGTAATGGCCCAGCCAGATGAAGTTAGTGTCCAACTGCTCATGCTGGTTTGTACCATTGGTATGTGCGCCGGAGGGGTAAGCTCCTTCAGTCCGAATTTTTACTTGTGCCTGGCTTTTAGTGCATCTATGCTGATTCCCGGAATGTTAACTGTGGGGATATGGGCAGTTAACCTGCCTTTATTTATTTTGTTGACCATGTTTTTTACTTATACGGTGTTCTTGGGGGCACGTATGAATGCCGAGTATTTAACGGCGTTATCCAATGAAGCATTACTCGAGAAAAAAACAAGGGACCTTGAAAGAATATCCAATGTGGACGGGCTGACAGGTATTTATAATCGCAGATATTTTGACACAGCCCTGGATGTGGCGTGGAAAGATGCAGTCCGGAACAAAACAAGACTTGCTCTGGTGCTTTGCGATATTGATTTTTTTAAGAAAGTGAATGATGAATTCGGTCATCTGGCCGGGGATGAGTTTCTTAAAATTATCGCTCACACCATGAGCCAAGTATTCAAACGCAAAACAGATATCGCGGCACGATATGGTGGTGAGGAGTTTGTCGTATTGATCACCAAGGCAATGCCTGGCAGAACCACGTCAATGGCTGAAGGTTTCAGGAAAGCCGTTGATGCAACCCGCATGGTTTTTGAGCATCATACCGTCCACACAACTATAAGTATCGGTGTGGCAGAGGTTTTGCCTGACCCGGGAATGGACAAAGATATCCTTATCAGCCGTGCCGATGCCATGCTTTATGAAGCAAAGCACAAAGGACGGAACCGGGTTAAAGTCTTTGGCGAATAATTTTATGAGCCAATGACATCGTTTCCAGTTTTTCGCAGAGAATTTGGTTTAAGTATTATTTTTTTTTGGCGATTACCCAGACAGCATGAACAACTCCGGGTAAATACAGTATGATGGTAAGCAAAATGTTCAACCAGAAATGCTTGCCGATTCCAACCTGGAGAAATACACCCAGGGGAGGAAGAAGTATTGCCACAATGATTTTCAACAGTTCCATATCAACTCCTTTTTGTTTTTAGTACACTTTAACATAGGTGACTGAGGTTAAAAATAAAAATATCGTAAATATATTGGACAAACCAAGAGTTTGCCCTTACTTTGTTCCGCAACTGTCATTTATGCAAAAGGTGACAGACTTTTTTAATTTCCGGGCGGCGTCCGGGTAACGGTCTTCCAGAAAACAGGCAGGCCGGAAGGATAAATTTTATGAGTGAAGCAATCAAATCAGGGGACACCATTGCTGTGGATTACACAGGTAAACTTGAAAACGGCGAGGTGTTTGATACCTCTGAAGGAAAATCGCCCCTGACATTTACCGTGGGAGCCGGAATGCTGATCAAAGGCTTTGACGAAGCTGTTCTGGGAATGAACGTAGGAGAGTCAAAGACCGTGACCATTCCCCCTGAAATGGGGTACGGCCCAAGAAACGAAGATGCCATGGTAGATATTCCAAGGTCTCAATTTCCGGATGAAATCCCTTTAACCGAAGGCCTTGAACTACAGCTTCAGGACCCTCAAGGCCGGCCAGTACCGGCACGGGTAACCGAAATTACTGATGATAATGTCAAAATGGATGTTAATCATTTTCTTGCCGGAAAGACGCTGGTTTTTGATATTAAAGTTGTTCAGACCGGATTGGAGCCTGTTAACCAGGACTGTGGCTGCGGTTGCGGCACTGATGCCTCTGATTGCGGTACAGGCTGCGGCGGTGGTTGCGAAGGTCACTAATATAAGATCTGTATCTAAAAGTCCGGTACAGTTAATGCACCGGACTTTTTTTTATGGCTGTGCTTGTCAAATGAGGCGAACAAGGGCTTTTATATTCAAAATCAGGTGGTCTGTGCGCCTTTGTGATACCCTCCCATACCTTTATGGGCATCTTTAAATGCGTCCCACTCCGCGGCGTTAAGTTGGGTATCTCCATCTTTATCAAGCATATTGAATCCGGCCTGGCTGGTCCTGGGGAACTTTGATTTGAATTCATCAAAGCTGACGGCACCGCTTTTGTCCGTATCCATGTCTTCAAAACCGGTATTGGCAATCCTGCCCATATTATGGGGATCTTTTTTTCCATGTCCGCTTCCGCAGTCTGCATACGCTATCCCTAATCCGAAAAACAATACCAATATACTGACTAAAAAACTTGAACGTTTCATTCTGTTTACTCCGTTTCGTGATGTGGTTAAAGTTGAAAAGGTAATCTGCAAAACCAGTGCCAGTTAGCAGAACTATAGAAAATGGGGGTTAAGTGTAGTATAGCGTCTGTCAAAAATATGTTCTTTTATAAAGTAGGTAGATAATTATCGGTAGCGCCCTCAAATGAGGGAATTCAGTATAAGTCCTTAGGCTCGTTTATTCTAAGAAGACGCATCAGGCGGATTTTTCTTCAAAAAATTCGGCAGCCGCTTCTTAGAATAAACGGGCCGGTTTTTGTATATGGCTTGCCCGTGTTCACAAGGGTCAATCGGAAAGTTATTTTGAAAATTACTATAAAAGGTCAGGAAAGTGTATCAAAAAATAAAAGTGTGAGACAGTGGTGTTTAATAATTTGTGTGGCAAAAATGTCTCATTGAAGGCCATGAAAAAAGCCTGTACCACCATAGGGCAGCACAGGCTTTTTAATTAAGTGCTAATCAACAGATGTAACTTTCTGAATCTGTTGAGCGTCGTCAAATACTTCAAGGGTTTTTTCAGAGGGCTTTTCCGTTACCATACTGACCAGGATAATGGCAATAAAGGCCAGAATAAATCCGGGCATCAATTCGTAGAAATATTCCCCTTCAATTTTTATATAATTTTTAACAATGAAAATGGTGACTGCACCAACGATCATTCCGGAAAGGGCGCCGTATTTTGTAACACCACGCCAGCACAGGGATAGAATGACCAACGGTCCGAATGCTGCACCAAAACCGCCCCAGGCATATCCCACCATGTGAAGGATGGAGCCTGAATCCCCGGACGCGATTAAATAGGCTACAAGGGCAAATCCCACTACACCGATTCTGGAGATCCATGCCTTGGTCTTTTCATCGTAGCGTTCAAAAAACGGCAGGTCTTCGGTTAAAGAGGATGTAAGAACCAGTAACTGGGAGTCTGCCGTGGACATAACGGCTGCCATAACAGCCGCCAAGACAAATCCGCCGAACAAGGGATGGAACAGGGCAGAGGTTAATGCAAGAAAGATTCTTTCCTTGTTACCGTCCGGTCCGGTGACCCCGGCCATTGGAGCTATTTCATTGTAGCCGATACCAATGATGCCGATGGCAGTGGCCAGGATCAGGCATATGATCATCCAGGTGATACCGATACGCCGGGCGCGGGGCACAGCCTGTACGCTTTCAATACCAATAAATCTGGCCAGGATATGGGGCTGGCCAAAGTATCCGAAACCCCATGCCATTAAAGAGGCACCTGTGATCCAGGAGGTAGTGAATTTAAATGCTTCAGGTTTTATGGAAGCGATTGTTGTACCGGAATCTGCAATGGCCATGTAGCCTAAAAGGGCGCAAAAAACTAAAGCGGTGAGCATGAGCAAGCCCTGGATCAGGTCAGTCCAGCATACTGCCATGTATCCGCCTAAAAATGTATAAGATACAACCACAAATGTGGTCACCAGAAGAGCTGTATGTTCACTGGCATCAAATGTATGGGCGAACAATAAGGTACCGCCTTTGAGCCCTGACGCTACATAAAGGGTGAAAAAAAGCAGGATAACGATGGTGGAAACAATTTTAAGGAGGCCTGATTCATCATCGAATCGTTTAGAGATAAATTTGGGAAGGGTAACCACATCAAACCGTTCAGTCATTGCCCTGAGCCGGCCTGCAACAACAAGCCAGTTTATATAGGCACCGATTACAAGCCCTAAGGAAATCCAAACCCCTTCAATAAGCCCGCTTGCAAACACAGCTCCCGGAAGCCCCAAAAGCAACCAGCTGGACATGTCAGAAGCACCGGCACTGATCGCAGTAGTGGCAGGCCCTAATGTTCGGCCTCCGATCAGGAAATCCTCGTTGTTATTGGTCCGCTTCATTGAATAATATCCGATCCCCAGCATCAACAATAAATAAAGACCGAATTGTACATATAGAATACCCATATTATCCTCTTTTCTTCTTAGATTTTTTTTGTTATATACACCCGCCGGTTAGTGGCAGATGATCGTCAACCTATGGTTTAAAACTCCTTTCAAAACTCATTATTACTTCCAATTTCAAGATAGCCACTCATTGTTGAAATGGTTTAACCATTGCTATAGATTGGGTTTTAATTCGTCAAGAGTTTTTTTATTTTAGAACTTAAAAAACAGAAGATAAAAATAAAACCCTTGCCCGAAAACAATATACAGACAAGGGTTTTGGGGTATAGATATTCGTTTTGTTTAACCTGTTTGGCTCATGGATCTGATTAAAAATTTGATATTTTTTGGATTCTCTCCCACCCTTCGAATGGCATACGGCCAAAAATCTTTTCCATAGGGCATATATACACGAACTTTTAATCCTTTTCGGGCAAGCTGCCTTTGAAGAGTCGGCCGGACGCCGAAAAGCATTTCAAATTCGTATTGCTTGTTGGAAATCTG
>JAKSAU010000058.1 GCA_022361535.1 Desulfobacterales bacterium | reverse complement strand
TGGTAGCCGGCGGTCAGATAAAAAAAGGCTGGGATAAAAAACAGGAAATAGGTGATAAGCAGCTTTGTCCGCAGCCTCATAGATCCTCCCTCAAGGAATATCCGATTCCCCTGTGGGTCTTGATGGGATCAATGTCTGGGGTCACCTGCCGAAGCTTGGCGCGCAGATTCTTAATATGTGCGTCAACCGTACGGTCCGAGCTCATGTCCGGCTCATCCCATACAAGATCCATAAGCAACTGCCTGGAGTATACCCGGCCCGGGCTGCGGACAAAAAGGGAAAGAATTTTAAATTCATACCGGGGCAGATCCAATATTGAACCACTATAGACAATCCTGCAGCGGTCTTCATCCACGTCAAATCGTCCGGCGCTGTTAGACGCTGTCACGGTGTCATGGGTTGTGTAACGCCTTAAAACCGCCTTGACCCTTGCTGAAAGTTCCCTTGGACTAAAGGGCTTGACCATATAGTCATCCCCGCCGATCTCAAGACCTACCACCCGGTCAATTTCATCGGATCTGGCCGTTAAAAAAATCACAGGTACTGACGACCAGGTTCTAAGCTTTTTGCACAATTCCATACCGTTTATATCCGGCAGCCCCACATCCAGGACAATCAGGTCAATCCCTCCTGCACGGACCAATTCGGGCACACTGCTGCCTTCAGGCAGCCATGTGGTTTTGAATCCTTCTGTTTCAAGGGCATAGCGGATATTTTCCGCAATAGATGATTCATCCTCTACGATCAGTATATGTTTCATCAGGTCTTTTATTTCATCTTTTTTTCACATTGAGTTCTGCGTGAGTTCACATTCAGGTCTTAGCATGTATCCAACCCATGGGCAAATGACGTTAACTATTTACAAAAGGAGAAGAAGATTGGAGCAGTCATTCTTTAAAAAAACCAGTATGATTTTGATCATGATCATACTTTTGATCATTCCTTTAAAGTTGATATTGGGTACCATCCAGGAGCGAAGCTACAGAAACCACAATGCATACAGAGAGATATCCGCTACCTGGGGTGCGGCCCAGAATATTACAGGTCCGGTATTGACCATTCCCTATTATGACACCAACGGTAAACTGCGACATGCAAACTTTTTACCCCAGGAACTGAACGTTGCAGCAGATATCAAGCCTGAAAAAAGATACAGGGGCATATTTGAAGTCATTGTTTATGGATCTGATATCTCCATGGCCGGTACCTTTGCAAGGCCCGATTTTTCTGCCTGGGATATCGAACCGTACCAGATACTCTGGGATAAAACCGTACTGATACTGGGTATAAACGGGCTTAGAGGAATTCAACAGATCGATACATTCCAGTGGAATGGCAATCCGGCATCATTAAAACCAGGCCAAAAGCCTGTTTTAGGTATACAAGGGCTGACTGCCAATATTTTTTCGACAAGCAATAAAAAAGGAGAGTCACCGGAAGATTGGTTTGAGGAAACCAACTTGTTTCGCATCAATTTTTCTATCCACGGGTCTCGGGAAATCAAATTTACCCCGGCTGCAGAGCAAACCCGGGTTGAGATAGAATCTTCCTGGCCTCATCCCGCATTCAGAGGGAACTATCTGCCCTCCCAAAGAACCATCACGCCTGAAGGATTTACCGCGAGCTGGCAAGTTTCAAGCTTTGGCAGGGATTACCCTGGAATGTGGTTATCAGAAGAAAAATCAGCAGCTGTATTTAAAAGTCGGCTGGCCGGCAGCCAGTTAGGAGTTGAGCTGATTCAGCCGGTCAACTTTTATACGTTGTCTGAAAGATCAGTAAAATACGGCCTACTTATCATTGGCCTGACATTCCTGTGTTTTTTTATGTTTGAAATCCTAAACCGCCTGAAGATCCATCCCATGCAATATCTTTTAGTAGGTTTCGGATTGTGTATCTTTTATCTGTTGTTAATTTCATTTTCCGAGCACATCGGCTTTTTGCCAGCCTATATGCTTTCTGCGGCTGCCTGTATCATCCTGATCACCTGGTACACCCGGTATTTTCTAAACAGGATAAGTGCCAGCCTCATTACCGGCGGAGTGTTAGCTTGTTTTTTCTCCCTTTTTTACATCATCCTTCAGCATGAAGGATATTCGCTTGTAATCGGTGCATCCAGCCTGTTTTTTATCCTCACGTTTGTCATGTGGCTGACCCGGAAACTCGACTGGTATGCCGTATTCAAATCAGCACCTGGTATCAAATTCAAACCTTTTAAATCAAAACGACCGGCTATCGAGCCAAAACCGGTTAAAGGGGGTACAGAATGAAGATACTCCAAACCATTGCACTAATGATTCTTTTTGGTATGGTTTTCCTGGACTCAGTCCATGCTGGTATCCCCCAAGTCAGGGTGATTGGAGAGCATAAAACAGAAATTTTACCGAACCGTGCTGTTCTAACCATACAGGTTAAAAACAAAGCCCACTCTGCCAGGGCCACAGAGGAACTGCACCAAAAACATATTGACGGCGCCCGGCTGGTGCTGACAAGATCAGGAATTCACAAACAAGATATAACTAAATCCGGCCCTTTTGCAGGAGTTGACGGAGAACTCTTGTCGCGCTTATCTGTTACTATCCGGGACTTAAGAAATCTTGCCAGCCTGGCTCAAGCCTTGTCTGCCAGACCATCTGTCAGCACCGATGGGTTGAAGTGGGCTCACACTGACCTGACCCAGCTCGTTAAAAACGCCCGAAACAAGGCCCTGCAGGATGCAAAGAAAAAAGCCCAATCCATGGCCAAAGCATTAGAAACCTGCCTTGGAGAGGTAATTTTTATCAAAGAACGCTTTGATGATACACCAGGAACTAAAAAAGGGTTTCCTATCATCAGGGTCCATCAAAAAGTAGAGGTTGCCTTCCGATTAGATTCGTGCAAGGCAAACTCTCACAGCAAGATAAAGTAGGATACATATCTTATGGCCACTATTATTACCCACGCCATTACCGGGGCAGCCTTTGGACAGGCGGCCCCGGCCGGAATTCCAAAACTTAGGCTGTTTACCTGCCTTGCCTGTGCTGCAATTTTACCAGATGCCGATGTCATCATGTTCTCTTTAGGTTACCCTTATGGACATCCTTTAGGACACAGAGGATTTTCCCACTCCATTGCATTTGCAGGCATACTGGCCCCAATTCTCGCTTTTGTTGCTATCCCCAAAAGACGTTTCTCAATAAAAATATATATTCAAACAGCCTTTATCTGCTTCTTTGCTATGCTGTCCCACGGCATCCTGGATGCAATTACAGATGCAGGGCTTGGAGTTGGATTCTTTATCCCATGGAACGAAGACCGATATTTTCTTCCTTGGCGGCCGGTGATGACAGCAACTTTGAACCCGTCTGCATTTTTCAGTAATGCAACCTTGGAAGTTTTGAAAAACGAAATCCGCCTGATCTGGCTTCCTCTGGCAGGGATAAGTTTGATTTTCACCTTGCTCATGCGGTTTTTTCGCAAAAGGATGAAGTGACATGCATTATTTAAAACATCTCCCCCTGCATATCTTTGCAGTCGCCATTTTTTGCATTTGCTCAATGGTACAGGCCAATGAGATAGAATCAAGATTCATCAACGCAGGGCTTATAGATGTAAATAGAATTGACCAAACCATACTTGTAGATTTGGTCAATTCCGATCCTAAAAAAAATTATTTTCGCGAAAACTATTATTCAGGCCTGCGCAAAGCGTATTTAAGGAAGGAAGTTGCTGTTAAACTTTCAAAAGCCCAGCACTTCCTTAAAAAAAGATACCCGGACTACTCACTGCAAATTCTCGATGCGGCACGCCCAAGAAGCATATCAAAACAAATGTACGATAAAATGAAGGGCACCAGATTTGAAAAGTATGTTGCCAACCCTGCAAAGGGGTCCATGCATAATTATGGAATTGCCGTTGATATAACCATTATCGATGATTCAGGTAATGAGTTGGACATGGGATTTAGCCCTTTTAGAAAAAACACTGTCGAGCTGTATTGGATGCTGGCTCAAATAAAATTTGGCGTCACCCTGTCCTCCGAACAAAAAGAAAACCGGAAACTATTGGCTGATGTGATGACACAGGCCGGATTTACGCCATTAAGTTTTGAATGGTGGCACTTCAATGGTATGTCAAAATCCAAAGCAAGAAAACAGTATCAAATCATTGAGTAGAGTCAAACCTGCCCACTTCAATCGTATTTTATGCCAGTACCTTTCAACCTATAAAATTCGAGGTTCGAAATTTATGCCGTTTACACCGTTTCATTTTGGTCCCAGTGCATGTGTATCCTTACCTTTGAAACGCTACATTGATGTCCCGATTTTCATTTTAGCCAATATTGCTGTTGATATAGAACCTTTGTTGGTAATGACATTGGGCTTGTCCTATCCCTTACACGGTATCGCCCATACCCTATTAGGGGCAACCTTAATTGGCATTGGCCTTGGTGTTGCTGCAAACAGTGTTAAAAAACACCTTAATCAAATAGCAAGAACTCTATTAAAGCTCACTTACATCACTTCCCTAAAAAAATATATACTATCCGGAATCTTAGGCTGTTGGTTCCATATATTGCTTGATTCCCCTTTATATACTGATATCAAACCACTCTATCCATTTAGCGACACCAATCCTTTTTTAGGAATAACTCAAGGTGAATTGATGTATACCATCTGTGTTTATTCATTTCTACTAGTCGCAGCAATATACGGATCAATTCTAATTATTAAGAATAAAAAACACTGATTATTAGTGCATTCCCGCACACTTAGCTTTGGCACGTAGGCCCGTTTGTCCCGGAAAACGGCATCAGGCGTATTTTTCTCAAAAATGCGGCAGCCGGTTCCGGGGCAAACGGGCCGGTGTCTGCATTTACGATCACCCAGGACTAATGCCAGTCAGCCCTTTACAGGTATAAGGATTACTGATATGCCTTTTCCAGATTATCAGTCTCGCTCTTCATAAAAGCCGTTTCAAATCCAACGACGGCTCTCATTTCTATGCAAAGGAGATTCTTTATTTTGACTAAGCACCTGACAAAAGGGAACACCGCACCGGACTTTGAATTTGATACACCATGGGAATC
>JAKSAU010000471.1 GCA_022361535.1 Desulfobacterales bacterium | reverse complement strand
TAGATGTCCGCAAGGCGAAGTACCCGCTCATTCGTACCGTAAGCCCAGTGGTTATGGGTGCCAATGTTGGCACCTGCCCAGGTGGTGCGTTTTTTTGTATAATAGCCGGTATATAATTCATTCTTTTCGTTTACCGTAATTCCCCAGTCGTTTAATTGCCATTCGGCTAGTACTGTTCCGTGCAGTCGTATACTATCTCCCAGGTTACGATATTCATTAACTAACTCGAGAGTTACCATGTCAAACCCCCACCCATTTAGTATAGTATCATTGGAGCTTATGGCACGTGGGCCATTTAACTGAATGATAATGTTCGTTTCATTTGCCGAACCATCTCCCCAGGTGTCTTCATCGCCATCAGCATCGTTGGAGGGGCCATATGCGATTTCAATAATGGTTTCATTATTAAATTCATTGTCGTATCTCCAAATTTGATCGTAGTCCTCCAGCAGTTCATAAGGGCCGTTATCAATAACGTCTTTTAACTGTTCCGAAGCCAACGTGTAGTAGTCCTTATCGGTATAGTTGTAAAAAGGCGAAGCCATATACACATATACTTTACCTAATAGCGCTTTTGCTGCCCAGGAGGACATTCTAAACTTTTCTTCCTGTAATAAATTATCAGGAAGGCCTTCACTGGCTGTAATTAAATCTTCTACTATCTGGTCGTAAATTTTCTTTTTAGCTACTTTAGGTTGGTAATATTCCGATTGTGGAAGTATTTTGGTAACGAGTGGAACTTCACCCCATAAGCGCACCAAATCAAAATAGAAATAAGCACGCAACATGGTTGCTTCTGCCTTAATGCGATCGTAAACCTCGGAGGAACTTTCTATATTTTCAATTAATAGGTTGGCGCGGTAGATTCCGTAGTAACAGCGGCTCCAGGTATCGGCTATACCAAACGTAGAAGGAGTAACGGTAAAATCATGCATAGACCAGAACTCAGGCCTGTCCGAGCGACCTCCACCATGCGGTACCGCATCGTCGGAAGGCATGCTGTACATCATATACCACGAAGACCAGTCGCGAAAATACTGCGTTTTTAGCATGGCATAAACGGCTATGAGTCCTTTGTAAGCTTCTTCCTCGGTTTGGTAATAATTCACTTCTAATACACGTTCAGCTGGATCAAGGTCTAGCCACTTATCGCAGCTAAAAAACAGTGAGCATAAAAAGGTAATTGTAATTGTTTTGATCGTTTCTTCGAGTTTTCTCGCATTTAAGTTTTGTTTGTTTCCTGCAGCAATGATTCCGGCATCAGTTTTGACGT
>JAKSAU010000229.1 GCA_022361535.1 Desulfobacterales bacterium | reverse complement strand
GTAGACATCCTAGTCCTAGGCACCGCAAAAATAATCTGATTATTATACAAAAAAACCTTAGTCGTCGCAACCTTAGTAGTACGAGCAAACAAATTAATATACCGCATCAACTGCATATCAATAACACCAGCCATCTTACAAAATATTTTTTCTATCGAATTTACTTCGTAGAAAAAAACTATCTAAAAAAAATTTATTTTTTTTCACTTTTCTAAATTTTTTCAAAAAATTTGAGCTACTCATATCAATAACACCAGCCATCTTACCTCAAAGAAAAGACTTCACACTCAAAATCAAGATTTAGTTCCTTAGTCAAATCCTCCTTAGACTTCAAAACATCAAACTCCAGCTCCGCTCTCTCAAGCTTCTCAACCGTTTCATCTCGAGTATCTTTAGCAATAAAAATATTCTTTGCCTTCTTCCCCAACTTCAAAGCCTGCTTAACCCCAAACAAAACCCTCCCCTCTTCAATACCTTCCCTCAACTCCTTAACACTCATGCCTTCTTCTCCTTATTCTTAGCCAAATCCCCAGTAACCTTAACCAGCAATCCAGGCAATCCAGTACCAACAGGAACAGGCTGATTCAAAATAATATTCTCAATCACAGACTTCAACTCATCCTTCTTCCCAGTCTTAGTAGCCTGAACAAACTGCTTAACCGGAGTCTCAAAGGACGCCCTAGCCAAAATAGAATTCTTATCCCCAATAATCCCCATACGAGTAATACCCTTAACAGCACCAGAAGCAGTCATAGTATCAGCAACAAGCATAGCATGCTTAGGATCAATCGCCAAACCTTGAGAATTAATAACCTTATTAATCTCGTCAATAATCAACTGCCGAGCAGCCTCAATCCCCAAGACCTTACAAGTCTCATGCAAATCATTGCTAAACACCCTATCCCCATCAACACCCTTAACCTTCATAACATCCTTCAAGTTGCTCCCAGCAGTCATAATAACAAAATCCCTGCCCCTCTTAACAACCAAAACCTGACTAACCTTCTTAACACCAGTCAAAATAACTTCCTTAATCTTTTCCTTAGTCTTGTAAATAGTCT
>JAKSAU010000002.1 GCA_022361535.1 Desulfobacterales bacterium | reverse complement strand
GGCGGTGACGTATGATTATTAGTGTTGCCAGCGGTAAGGGCGGTACCGGCAAGACCACCGTCGCCACCAGTATGGCGCGCGCGCTGGGGACCACGGTCCGGATTATGGACTGTGATGTGGAGGAGCCCAATGCGCATCTGTTTCTCCGCCCGGAGATTCGGGAAGAAACACCGGTGACCGTCCCGGTGCCGGATGTTGATGAAAACGCCTGTAACCGGTGCGGCAAGTGCGCCGAGATATGCCGTTTTAACGCCATCGCCGTGCTCGGTAAAACCATCCTGACCTTTCCCGAGCTTTGCCACGGGTGTGGCGGGTGCATGGAGATCTGTCCTGAAAAAGCCATTTCGGAAGGAACCCGGTCCGTGGGGGTTATCGAGGCCGGGCGTTGCGGCGGTCTGCAATTTGTCCACGGCAAACTGCGGATCGGCGAGGCCATGGCCCCCCCCCTCATCAAGGCCGTCCGGCTTTACGCCCACCCGGATATCCCCACGATTATCGACGCGCCCCCCGGCACCTCCTGCCCGGTTATTACCGCCATCAAGGATACTGATTTCGTTTTAATGGTGACGGAGCCGACGCCATTTGGATTGCATGATCTGAAACTGGCGGTGGAGGCCGTCAAAATTCTGGGGATCCCCCGTGGGCTGGTGATCAATCGTTCGGATATCGGCGATCACAAAGTGCGAGCGTATGCCGAGAAGGTAAATCTTCCGGTTCTGATGGAAATACCATTCGATCGCGATATTGCTGCCGCCTACTCCAAAGGGGTCACCATTATCGACGCGTTGCCGGCGTGGAAGGAAAAATTCTTGCAACTGTATCGAACCATAGAATCCATGGTCGCCGCAAAGGGGGCGGGACAATGAAAGAGCTGGTTGTCATCAGTGGCAAAGGCGGTACCGGAAAGACCAGCTTGACTGCCGCCTTTGCGGGTTTGGCGAAAAATGGCGTGCTATGTGACGCGGACGTCGATGCGGCGGACCTCCATCTGCTCACAGCCCCCAAGGCGTTGGAAATCAATGATTTTCGCGGCGGCGGCGTG
>JAKSAU010000817.1 GCA_022361535.1 Desulfobacterales bacterium | reverse complement strand
TCTTGATTTAAGCCGTGTCATCAAAGAAGACAGTGCTATCAGCTTTGTCACAGCTAAAGATGATGAAGGGTTGGACATTCTTCGCCATTCATCAGCCCATGTCATGGCTGAAGCCGTACTCAACCTCTACCCGGAAGCCAAGCTGACCATAGGTCCTGTTGTAGAAGACGGATTCTACTATGATATTGATATGGCCCCCATTTCTGAAGATGAGATGGAAAAAGTCGAAGCGGAAATGAAAAAAATCATTAAAGCCAAGGCAACTTTTGAGCGCAGTGTCGTCTCAAAGCAGGAAGCACTTGATCTGTTCAAAGACAATCCATTCAAAGTCGAATTGATCAACGAACTACCTGAAGATGAAGATATTTCATTGTACAAAAACGGAAAGTTCGTGGATCTGTGCCGCGGTCCCCACATCCCCAACACCGGTATGATTAAAGGGGTGAAGCTGCTTAAAATATCAGGCGCATACTGGCGTGCTGACCAGGCCCGGGAACAACTCCAAAGGCTTTACGGTATTTCTTTCTTTGATAAAAAGAAACTCAATAAATACCTGCACATGATCGAAGAGGCTAAAAAGCGTGACCATAGAAAACTTGGTACAAGGCTGGATCTTTATTCTTTCCATGATGAAGCTGCTGGCATGCCGTTTTTCCATGCCAAGGGTATCGACATGTGGAATACCCTTTTGGACTATTGGCGCTTCGAGCACAAAAAAGCGGGTTACGTTGAAACCAAGACACCTGTGATGCTTAACCGCAAACTGTGGGAGCAAAGCGGTCACTGGGACAACTACCGGGAAAATATGTATACCTCTGTCATTGATGACGAGGAATACGCCATCAAACCCATGAACTGCCCCGGCGGAATGATCCTCTACAAGACCAAAGCGTACTCATACAGGGATCTGCCCCTGAGAGCAGGCGAGATCGGCCTTGTACACCGTCACGAGTTGTCAGGCGCCCTTTCAGGACTTTTCCGGGTTCGGGCCTTTCACCAGGATGATGCCCATATCTTTATGACCCCGGATCAGATCGGGGAAGAGGTACTTGGCGTGCTGCGCCTGGCTGAAAGAATTTACAACCGTTTTGGATTGAGCTTCCACCTGGAACTTTCCACCCGCCCGGATAAATCCATCGGTACGGACGAACAGTGGGAAGAGGCCACAAGTGGCCTGAAGGCTGCTTTGGAAGATTACGGCCAGGAGTATGTCATCAATGAAGGCGACGGTGCCTTTTACGGCCCCAAAATCGACATTCACATCAAAGATGCATTGGGACGTACCTGGCAATGCGGCACTGTTCAGCTGGACATGTCTTTGCCCGAGCGTTTTGATCTGAACTACAAAGGCCAGGACAATGAAAAACACCGCCCAATAATGATTCACAGGGTAATTTATGGTTCCATGGAGCGGTTCTTTGGTATCCTTGTCGAACATTTTGCAGGCCGGTTCCCCTTGTGGCTGGCACCTGTACAGGCAGTTCTTTTGCCCATCAACCAGGAACTGGCACCTTATGCAGAAGAGGTCAAACACCTGCTTGACGTCCACAAAATCCGTTGTGAGGTAGACAGCCGCAGCGAAACTTTGAAAAAGAAAATCAGGGAAGCCCAGCTCAACTATGTGCCGTTGATCATTACCATCGGTGACAAGGAAAAAGAAGGTAAGGTACTTTCTGTCCGCACCCTGGATGGAAAAGTTAAAATGGGCATGACCCACAAAGACTTTTTGAAAACCGTGTCCGAACATATCAGGAACAGGGTTTTGGATGATATCATCATTTAAAAAGATCAAAAGCAACGTGCCTTCCGACGGGCAGCATCCTGTCGGAAGACGCGTTGTCTTTTACTGGCTGCCCCTGGTAGGGTTCTGCAGCCTTATATTCTGGCAGTCATCCAAACCTTCTTTAGGTCTTCCATCGTTTTTCCCACATTTTGATAAGCTGCTTCATTTTAGTGCCTACTATGTGATGGCAATCCTAGCTGCCCGTGCCTTGACCCGGGAAAAGCCAGGGATCTCCAAAATACGAGTATACATGTTTGCCATAGGCTTTTGTGTGCTTTTCGGCATCAGTGACGAGATCCACCAGTCATTTGTTCCCGGGCGTACACCAAGCTTTTGGGATATTGTGGCAGATGCACTTGGCAGCTGGTTTGGAGCACGATTCTACCTTGGCCGTATCTTTGGATCCGGCAAATCTCTTTCAGAAAGCACACAGCCATGACACCTTGTTCAACTATCCATCCGGATTTCATTGCCTTGATCCGGCAACTTGATCAGGAGTTAAACCATAGGTACGGCAAAGCTCAGGCCGACTATGACGCCTATAATGTTATGGATGACATCCCCACGGCTCTTGTTGCTTATGAAAAAGAACGACCTGTTGCCTGCGGGTGTTTTAAAGAAATCAGCCAAAACACGGTTGAAATCAAACGAATGTTTGTGCACAAAGAATATAGAAGCCAAGGCATGGGAAGCGCTCTTTTAAAAGAGCTGGAAGCCTGGGCAGCCAGACTTGATTTTACCCTTGCCCGGCTTGAAACCGGTAAAGGCCAGCCCGAGGCCGTTGCCATGTATAAAAAGGCCGGGTACAGCATAATACCCAACTACGGCCCATACAAAGAAATGGACAATTCCGTGTGTATGGAAAAAAAGATATCTTCTGACCATGACTGATTTTTCCGACAAACTTATACAGATCTTAAACTATGGTTCCCTAAACCTGGCGTTAGGCATTGGTTATGACCTTAAAATTTTTGATGCCATGGACAAGGCAGGTTGTGCCTTAACCTTAAAAGAACTGGCCCAAGAAACCCAACTGGAGGCAAGATACCTGAAAGAATGGCTCGGTATCATGGTAACAGGCGGGATTGTCGACATTGGTGTCAGCGATACCCAAGAGGATAGTTTTTTTCTGCCCAAATCCCACGCAGATCTTTTATGCAGACGGGCCGGCAGCAACAACTTAGGTGTTTATACCCAGGAAATCCCCATGCTGACGGCTTGTGCCATGGATGCCGTCAAAAAAGGGTTTAAAACCGGAGAAGGGGTGCCCTTTTCCCAGTTTCCTGAATTTCAATCTTTTATGTCAGAGCTCTCCGATGCCAAACATGAGAGAGTATTGGTCCAAAAGTTTCTACCCAGCGTGGACAACGGTAAACTGATTGAACGATTGAAAAAGGGTATCCGTGTCTGCGATCTTGGATGCGGTCAGGGAGTAGCCATCTCACTCATGGCCCAGGCTTTTCCCAATTCCTCATTTACCGGTATCGACAATCACGAAAAAGCGATTGATGCCGCGCGGGAAACAGCACATTCCAAAAACCTGACCAATATCAAGTTCCTCGATTTGGATGCAGCCAAAGTAACCGATGATGATACTCTATTTCAATATTTTGATTATATCTGCGCGTTTGACGCCATCCACGACCAATCCCACCCCCTCCAGGCCTTAAAAGGGGTACTTCATATGCTCAAGCCCGACGGCCTTTTTTCCATGATTGATATAAAGGCGTCAACCCGGATAGATGACAATATTGAGCATCCCATGGCACCTTTTTTATATACAGTCAGTCTTATGCACTGTATGCCCGTGGGACTAAACGATCAGGGCCGAGGACTTGGTATGATGTGGGGCAAAGAGCAGGCCCTGGAATTACTTGCCCAGGCCGGGTTCACACAAGTCTCAACAGAAGAAATTCCAAATGATGCCTTTAATCTTCATTTTCAATGCAGACCCTAAAAAATAAGGAGCTTGCCATGGAAATCATTTGCCTGGTTGAAAACACAACAAGTGATCCAAAGCTGACATCCAAACACGGATTGAGTTTTCTAATACAAACAAAAGCACATAGCATACTTTTTGATATGGGACCGGACAACACTTTCCTGGACAATGCCAAGCACCTGGGAGTTGATCTTTCAAAAACAGATTTTGGTGTCATCTCTCATGGCCACTATGACCATGGCGGCGGGCTTCCCTGGTTTCAAAAAATCAATGAAACCGCCACAACCATAATGACACAAGACACTTTGAATGGTCAGTTCTTTGCTCAGCGCCCAGGATCATCCCCACAATATATAGGCCTGGACTACAAAGCAATTGATCAAGGCAGATGTCACCCTATTGAAAGTGATACTAAACTGTCCGACACCCTGACCATCTTTACCAATTTTTCAAAGCAAGGATTCATACCAGACGGCAACAAAGATCTATTTCGGCAAACCTCAGACAATGACCTGATACAAGATGAATTCTCTCATGAACTGGCACTGTTAGTTTGGGAAGGTGAGACGTCAGTTCTTT
>JAKSAU010000222.1 GCA_022361535.1 Desulfobacterales bacterium | reverse complement strand
CCGCCCAGGTACTCCCCATTGGCCGAGATGCAGTCAAAAGTGGTGGCCGTGCCGAAATCCACCACCACCAAGTCGTCCTTGAATCGCTCATAGGCGGCCACCGCGTTCACAATGCGGTCAGCCCCGACCTCCTTGGGATTGTCATAAAGTATGGGCATGCCGGTCTTGATGCCTGGCCCCACAAACAGGGGCGTCAAGCTGAAATAGCGCCGGCAAAGCTCGTCCACGGTGTTGTTCAACGGCGGCACCACGCTTGCGATTATGGCACCCTCAATGCTGCCCATGGCCACCGGGCTGGTGGCGAAAAGATTGTTAAAGAGCACGCCCAACTCGTCGCTGGTCCGTTCGCGCTCGGTGCGTATGCGCCAATTGGCCACCAAACGATCTTCGTTGAATACGCCCATTACGGTGTGAGTGTTGCCCACGTCGATGGCAAGGAGCATGATTTGTCCCCTATCCTTGACCCAGATCCAGGAGCGCGGCTTCTTTCAAGGCCTGCGCGGCGTCGTTCATCAATGCTTGGTCCTCGGCTTCCACCATGATGCGCAGCAGAGGTTCGGTTCCCGAATAGCGCACCAAGATACGCCCCCTGTCGCCCAAGCGCTCCTCCTGGCTGCTCATGGCCTTGGTCAAGGCGGGCGAGTCAGCCAGGGGCTTGCGCTCCGCCACTTTGAGGTTAAGCAAGGTTTGGGGAATGGGCCGCATGATCTTGCGCAATTGACTGAGCGGCTTGCCGGTGGACACCATTACCCTGAGCACCATGAGCGC
The DNA here is from genome assembly GCA_022361535.1 of Desulfobacterales bacterium. The sequence continues at coordinate 473 of JAKSAU010000222.1, read as the reverse complement.
GCTTAAGATGCCGTCGCCGGTGGTGTTATGATCCAAAAACACCAGGTGGCCGCTCTGCTCGCCGCCAAAACTGTAACCGCCATCGGCCATGGCTTCCACCACGTAGCGGTCGCCCACCTTGGTCCGGAGCATGCGGATGCCCCGCTCCCTGAGCGCGATCTCCAAACCCAAGTTGGACATCACCGTGGCCACCAGGGTGGCCTGGCGCAGAGCGCCGCGGGAGATCATGTCGTCGGCGCAGATGGCCATTATGGTGTCGCCGTCCACGATCTCGGCGTTTTCATCCACCATGATGAGCCGGTCGCCGTCGCCGTCAAAAGCCAGACCTATGTCCGCCCTGCCTTGCTTGATCGCTTCTTGCAGATTCTCGGGGTGCAAGGCCCCAACTTGGTGGTTGATGTTGGTGCCGTCCGGGTCCACTCCGGTGAGGATCAATTCCGCACCCAACTCACTGAACACCGAAGGCGCCACTT
>JAKSAU010000591.1 GCA_022361535.1 Desulfobacterales bacterium | reverse complement strand
TCAATGTTTCCCCGGCACCAACCACCTATGTAACTTAAGTTCTCTGACTGATAAATCAGCAAGGTGTTGCTGAGCGGCATGACAAAAAAGTTGTATTTTTCTAAAAAAACCTTGACCAACTAATACAACCGTATTAACTAGCCACTTAATACAGTTGTATTAAAATAATTCCAGGGAGACTTCAATGGAGAGCAAAAAAGACAATACAACCCGTCAAAACCTACTTAACGCCGGTATCAAGGTTTTTGCCCAAAAAGGATACAAGGAAGCCACTGTAAGAGAAATCTGCAAAGAAGCCGGTGCCGGGAACATCAACAGCATCAACTATTATTTCAAATCAAAAGAGTTGCTCTATCGCGAGATCCTGGAACTGATTTTTTCCGAGTACGACAACTTTGATTTGAGCGAATGGGGAAAAAAGACTCCGCAAGATCAGCTCAAAGAAATGATCTCAAACTTTTGCAAGATGCTATACAAAAACAATGCATTTGCCTCAGATATCACAGCGATTTTCGTTAATGAAATGACAAGGCCTTCGCCATTTATCGAGGACCTTGTGGATCAATACAACCGACCCAGAATCCAAAGGCACTTGAAAGTATTTCGCGATCTTTTAGGCGAAGGGGCCACTGAAGATACGGTCAGAGACTGTCTGGTATCTGTATCCGGGCAGTTGCTCTACTATAGCTTTGCATGGCCTGTTTTCTCCAGGCTTTTTCCAGATTACTCACCTGCCGAACAACAAGAAGCATGGGCAGATCATGTCTTCAAATTCTCCATGGGTGGCGTTTCATCAATAAAAGAGCATCTAAAAAAACAAAAGGAGGAACATCATGACAATTAAATTGTCAGCAGACCAATTAATCGCACAAGCCATAGAAAAAACCGGTTCAGATAACTTTGGCGGGAACTCATACAAACAAGGGTTGGAAGCCTTTGTCTCCTCTTTGAATAATGATATTGCTCTAACTGAAGGACCGGCCGGTTATTTTTCCGGCCAAATTATTCAATTGTTGGTCAACCGGGTTGAAATAACCCAATTGATAAATGCCCATCCTGAGATTTTAGATGAAAAAATTAAAGAGCCTGTTTTTGTTATTGGCCTTCCAAGGTCCGGAACAACCATCTTGCAAACCCTTCTTGCCCTTGATCCTTCTGCAAGGTTCCTTAGGAACTTTGAAACAACCGGTCCTATCTGCCCGCCACCTGAACTTTTACCGTCATCAGTCGATCCAAGGCCCGGAATTTTCCATGAGGCCATGGAAGGTATGTTTTCAGTGGCACCGGGGTTAAAAGGTATCAACGGTATCAACTTCATGGCCCATGGAACAGCTGAATGCCAAAACCTTACAGCCCACGAATTTGTCCATATGGGATGGAGTGCAGGATCCAGTTTATTTTCCCATGGCAATTGGGTAGGAGACTGCAACATGGTCCAAGCCTATAAATGGCATAAAAAAATCCTCCAGGTGCTGCAGTGGAAATTGCCAAATGAAAGATGGGTTTTAAAAGCCCCTATGCACCTGTTTGGAGTTGAAGCGTTGATTGACATCTACCCTGATGCAAAAATCGTTTTCACCCATCGTGACCCCATAGATGCAATGGTTTCCGGAATCAGCATGGTCTATCACTGGACAAATTTTACTGCTGGTCAGGCCGACAAACAGGCCATCTTAGACTGGTATCCAAAACTTTGGGCCCAAGGACTTAAGCGTGCACTTCTATACAGAAAAAAACTGGCACCCGACCAGGGTCTGGACATTTTTCACCAAGAGATGTCAGCCGACCCGATAAAAACAGTTGAAAAGATTTATAACCACTTCCGGATCCCTTTATTGGAAGGCGCTAAAAAAAGGATGCAAACCTGGATGAGGGATAACCCAAGATCCAAATTCGGAAATCATGAATGCACACTTAACGAATTTGGCATAGAGCCCCAGCAGATAAAAGAGATATTTGATTTTTATTATGATCAATATGGGTGGTGATTTTCGTTTTTGCCGAATAAGTTAGTTTGACATATTTTAAACTCCCTTGGTAAATTTATAGTTGCATCAGATAAATTCACCAAGGGAGACATACCATGAAACCAGCCAGATCCGTTCTTTCCGTTCCGGGCCACATACCTTATATGCATGAAAAAGCATGCTTATCCAAAGCGGATGTGGTGATGCTGGACCTTGAAGACAGCGTGCCACCGGATCAAAAAGTTCAGGCAAGAAATCAGGTGATTCAATCAATTACCACACTGAACTGGCAAGGGAAAACCCTTGCCATCCGGATCAACAGCCTGGATACACAGTTTGGGGTAAAAGATGCATTCCATGTGGCAGAAAACGCACATGGACTTGCAGATTTCGTAGTCCTGCCCAAGGTGAATGATGCAGGCGATATCCATTTTTTGGACCGCCTGCTGTCAGGCATTGATCTTGAAAAGCAATCGGACAAACCCATGCGGATTGAAGCTGCCATAGAAACTGCCCAAGGACTTGACCAGGTATCTGATATTGCCCGGGCAAGTAAACGTCTCAGGTCGCTTTCATTTGGTGTGGCAGATTATTCAGCATCGGTTAATGCCGGTCTTGCCTCCATATCAGGCCATGGAGAAAATGAATCACAGATTTATCCTGGCCACCGCTGGCACTACCCGATAAGCAGAATAATCATGGCTGCAAAAGCCAACGGACTTCTCGCCATAGATGCACCATTCGGAAACTTCAGGGACAAAAACGGGCTTGAAGCATCTGCAGCCATGTCCAAAGCCCTTGGGTGTGACGGCAAATGGGCGATTCACCCGGACCAGCTCAACACAATCAATCAGATCTTTTCTCCCTCAGACAAGGAAATCGCCAGGGCAAAGAAAATTCTTAATGCTGCAGAACGACATCCTTTAGGAGCGGTTGCAGTAGACGGTAAAATGGTGGACTTGGCAACCATACGGCTGGCCAAAAGGGTTTGGGACCAGGCCGTTTTCCTTGGCATGGTTAAAGAATAGACGCCAATATCTTTTTTGAAATAGCTTTTAAAAAAATGGGGTCAGCTACTCCTTGCTGTCGGAAGAGCACCCGCTGCCACTGCCCTCTTGCTCATCTCCTGCCTGTAAGCCAAGGTGGGTACGTATTTCACAGATATCGTTGCCTTCAACCACCCATGCCCCATCCTTTGCCACAACAATAGGAACAAAAGAAATGTCAGCTGATTTAAACAGATCTTTTGTTTTCCCGATCAGTTCATCTGCCTTCTCACAGACTGCAACTGTATCGTCACCCGACATCGCCTTATAAGCCCCATAAGAAAACTCATTGCAAATGGCATGGGCCGCCATATCCTGGCTTTTTATTCCCAGAACTGGATAAATGATCAATTTAAGTGCGATACCTGCCTCAACCGACAGTATTTCCAGGTCATTGAGAAGCGCCTTGCAATGGGTGCAGTTGGGGTCGGTGATTACATAAACAAACTCTTTAGGATCTCCCGGAGCAAATGTCATGGAAACGAGGCCACTTAAATCCTGAACATTGGATTTAAAAAATTCCTTGCGTTGTTCAACAGCCAGCGCCTCTTTTTCGTCTGCCTTTCTTCTTTCGGTCTTTGCCACGTCCGATAGGCTGGCCATGGTTTCACGGGTTATGGATTTCCCCTTTTTAAACAGCCTTCCTGCCACAAGAAAATCTTTGCCTGCATATACCGGCGCCAACCCACCATCAATGGAGAGAACCGCTTCACATAACCCGTTCTGGGATTGCTTGAAAACAATGGTGGTATCATCAGGTACAGGCACATGGGATTTTATCCATTCAATGGTCACATGATCGCATGACGAACCGGCCCAGGCTACAGGGCTTAAAAGCAAATAAATACACGCGCTGATTATAATCAGTTTCAATTTCATTATTTCGTCCCTTTTTCCACCATCTTTTAATTTATAAAACGCCTCCCTTCCTACCACACTCCCCTGCCTATAAACAAGAACCATTATGCATTGATCCCCTAACAATTACGCGAGCTGGGCCAAGCACGCCCCTTTGCGTTAAGACTGTATTAAAACAAATCAAATTGTATCAGGAGCCGACCAACGCCTTGACCTTATCAAACCGGTTAAGCTATACTTCTTGCAGCCGTTTTTTGTATTCCTAACATCTCAACCATCACACTGCAGGTTCCCTGCAAAGGGTGCCTGCATAAAGACAACGGAACGCCCTTATTATGATTCTGGTGATCGGAGAAATCTTGTACGACCTGTTTCCCGGATACAAACGTATCGGTGGTGCCCCCTTTAACTTCGCCTTTCACTTGAAACATTTTGGGTTTGACGTTCATTTTGTATCCCGGGTGGGCAAAGATAATTTAGGCGATGAGGTGAATAGATTCTTAGCTGCCCACGGATTTGATCCTTTAGATATACAACTGGATGATACATATCCGACTGGAACCGTTGAAGTTTCAATGTTAAAGGACGGTTCCCACACATTTTCAATCAACAGGGATACGGCTTACGACCGGATTGTGCTTAACAGCCATCTCAAAGACTTAATCGACTGCCTTCCAGACATGATCTATTTTGGCAGTCTCATCCAGAGAACCCCAAACGGCCATAACCTGATAAAATCGATTATAAATGCCCTGCCCGATCAAACCAGGCGATTTTGCGACATCAACTTAAGGCCGAACTGCTATTCAGATGAAATTGTCACCTATTGTATGAGAACAGCAAATACCATTAAACTAAGCGACGAAGAATTGGATATACTGGTCCCGCATGAAAATCACTCTTTGCAAGACCGGGCGGCGTCCCTTATTAAAACGCCCGGTCCGGATCTTGTGATGTTGACCCGTGGGGCAAAAGAAAGCGTTTGGGTAACCGAACAGGGCATAGTACACCCAGCGGCTGAACAGTCCCGCACATTGACAATAGCAGATACAGTGGGTGCAGGTGATGCTTATGCAGCCATGGCTGCCGCTGCAAAGCTTTCCGGTATAGAGGACCGGAGAGCAATGGGGCTTGCCAGGGAATTTGCCGGCCGAATATGTGAAATCCAAGGCGCCCTGCCCCGGGACACCCAATTCTACGATCCATTTATCAAAAGGCTTTCCAATGAAAAATGACAAACTCTATATTCAGATGTTCAGTATCCATGGTCTTTTGCGGGGACATAACCTTGAATTGGGTTACGATGCAGATACCGGGGGACAGATCAAGTACGTGATAGAATTGTGTAAAACGCTTTCCATGAATCCGGGAATAGGACGGATAGATCTATTTACCCGCCTTATCGACGATAAAGCCTTTTCTTCAGATTACAGCAACCCCGTAGAAGAGGTCACAGACCGGTTTAGAATCGTAAGAATCCAGTGCGGAGGACGCAAATATATCCGAAAGGAACTGCTCTGGCCCCACCTCAACGAGTTTGTGGATAAAACCATAAAGTTTATCCAAAAAGAAAAGCAGGTACCGGACATTGTTCACGGCCATTATCCGGACGCAGGATATGTGGCCATGGAACTGTCACAGTTCTTTGGTGTACCATTCATCTATACAGGACACTCCATGGGCCGCTCCAAAAAAGAGCGTCTTCTTGGCGAAGGTATGGATATAAAAGAGATGAACCGGATGCTGAAAATTGACCACCGTATTGAAACCGAAGAAACCATTTTAAAATATACGGACCTGGTCATCACTTCCACCACCCAGGAGATAGAAGGCCAGTACGGGTTGTATCGCAACCGGACCCTTTCGTCATACAGGGTTATCCCGCCTGGGATTGGCATTGATAAGTTTTACCCGTTTACCCATGATACCTTTAGTTCTCCAGAGGAAAAAGAAGAAGCGCTTTTTGCAAGATCTTCACTAAAACAGGAATTGAACCGTTTTTTCCAATTCCCGGACAAACCTATGATCCTGGCCTTATGCCGTCCTGACAAGCGTAAAAACATAGAAGGTCTGGTCAGGGCATTTGGTAAAGATAATGAGCTTCAGGCCATGGCCAATCTGGCTGTTTTTGCCGGCATCAGAAAGGATATATCCCTGATGGAGGATAATGAGCGGGATGTTCTGACACGGATGCTGCTTCTCATGGACAAGTATAATCTATACGGGAAAATGGCCATCCCTAAAAAACATGATTTTGAATATGAAGTACCTGAACTCTACCGGATCACGGCTGATAAAAGAGGGGTTTTTGTAAATCCGGCCCTGACAGAACCATTTGGGTTAACACTTTTGGAATCCTTAGCCTGCGGTCTGCCTATCGTAGCGACCCAGGACGGAGGACCAAAAGACATTATCGCCAACTGCCAAGGCGGTATTCTAATAGACCCTAAAGACGACGAAGCTATATCAGGAGCGATCCGCAAACTCATTGTTGATTCGGATCTTTGGAATGAGTATTCGAAAAAGGGGATAATGAATACCCGCAAGCACTATACCTGGCAAAGCCATGCCGCCACATACATGGAAACCGTAAATACCCTTTACCAGGATAACGAAACCTCAACTTTGAGTGTGAGGGTGCCGCGGCATAGTATCGGTCATAGGCTGTCGGCATTGAGCCACATGATCATCACTGACATTGACAATACACTTCTTGGTGGGGAACCAGCCGACGTGGAACGGTTAGTGGATCTTTTAACCACCCACAGGGATCGGGTCGGCTTTGGTGTGGCAACCGGACGCAGCCTTGAGTCTGCAGTTGATGTACTCAAAAAAAACAATATCCCGGAGCCGGATATCATCATCTCCGGGGTTGGCAGCCGAATCAATTACGGAAAGCGGCTTTACCACGATAAAGGATGGGAAACCCATATTTCAAAAAACTGGAAGCCGGATGTCATGGCTCTGCGTTTAGAAGAAATCGACTTTATTACCCGCCAGGAAGAGGAAAACCAGACCACACACAAGCTATCCTATTATATGGAACCGGGCAAGGACCGGCTACCTAAGATCCACCATGTTTTAACAAAAAACAGACTGCTCTATACCTTGATTTACTCCCATGAACAGTTTTTAGATCTATTACCTTACAGGGCATCAAAAGGCAAAGCCATCCGGTATCTGAGTTATAAATGGGAGATTCCCCTCAAACAGTTTTTAGTCTGCGGGGATTCAGGCAATGACGAAGAAATGATAAAGGGTGACCCATGTGCCGTAGTGGTAGGCAATTACAGCCCGGAACTCGACCATCTGAAATCGGCCAGGAAAATTTATTTTTCCAAGGCCCCATATGCCGGCGGCATCCTTGAAGGATTATCCCACTATAAATTTATTGAAACCGCAGCGAGGTGAACCATGGCCTTAAAAAACAAAATTCAACTCATTACCTACCCGGATTCTCTTGGTGCCAACTTGCCTGAACTCCATTATGTACTTCGCAAATTTTTCTCCAGAGCGATCCGGGGAGTTCATATTCTACCGTTTTACCCATCCTCATCCGATCGGGGGTTTGCCCCTAAAACATATGATGAGGTAGACCCGGCATTTGGCACCTGGGAAGATGTGGAAAAAATCGGCCAGGATTTTGACCTGGTTATCGATTTCATGGTCAACCATATTTCACGGCAGTCTGAATTTTTCCAGGACTATGTGGACAGGGGCCCCATGAGCGAATATGCAGACATGTTTCTAACCTTTGATAAACTGGTACCCGGAGGTTATGTGGATGAAGATGACCTGGATAAGGTCTATACCCGCAAACCCCGCCCTCCTTACCAGCAGCTTGAACGTCCCAACGGCACCCTTGAAAAAATCTGGTGTACCTTTGACTATGAACAGATTGACCTGGATTATGACTCTCCTAAAACCCGGGAAGTTATGCGAAAATTTCTTATCCGACTGGCCCGGAACCGGCCCAAGATGATCCGGCTGGATGCCATAGCCTATACCACCATGGAATTAGGGACCAATTGCTTTTTTGTAGAACCCAAGATCTGGGAATACCTGGAATGGTTTGACGACTATGCTTCTGCTTTTGACACGGAAATTCTGCCTGAAGTGCACGAGCATTACTCCTATCAGCTCAAACTGGCTGAAAAAGGGTATTGGTGTTATGATTTTTCTCTTCCCATGCTGGTACTTCACTGCCTATACATGAACACCACACGCCAGTTGAAATCCTGGTTGAGAAAATGCCCGAGAAAACAGATTACCACACTGGACACCCACGACGGTATCGGTGTTGTGGATGTGGCTGAACTGCTCAATCAGGATGAAATTGATGCCACCCTCGACATGCTTTATAAGCGTGGATCCAATGTTAAGAAAACCTATTCAGGCCCCGAATACCAGAACCTGGATGTCTACCAGGTCAACTGCACTTATTATTCGGCTTTAGGGTGTAATGACGATGCCTATATTGTGGCCCGGACCATCCAGTTTTTTACACCGGGTATCCCTCAGGTTTACTATGTAGGGCTATTGGCCGGAGAAAACGACATTGAGTTAGTTGAAAGCACCCGACTGGGGCGAAACATCAACCGCCACAATTATACCCTTAAAGAAATTCGGGAGGATTTTCAAAAACCTGTGGTACAAAGGCTTTTGCGTCTTATGGAATTCAGGAATTCCTATCCGGCGTTTAATGGTGAATTTACCCTGACAAAATCATCGGACACTGACCTGATCCTGGAATGGAACCAGAAAAAATATACGGCCACTGCATACATTGATGTGAAAGCCTATACGGCTAAAATAACATACACGGACCCTGTGGCCTCCCGGGAAACAGACTATATTGTTTAAACAACGAACTCTTTTTTTGGATAAGGTTTAAGGAAGACTGTAGATATCCACAGCCACAGACTTGCCCTTGAGCTCCACCCGGGGCATTTGAACATATGAAAATCCGAATTTAGTTTTCTCATATATCGCATGTGATACAAGAATATCGGTCTTAAAGACTTTGTTCATCCCCTGAATCCTGGAGGCCGTATTCACGGTGTCCCCTATCAGGGAATAAGCTGTCCGCTCTTTTGTGCCGATATTGGCAGCAAGCACCTGGCCCGTATGAATACCGATGCCGTGGTTCAATGCAGGATAGCCTTTTTTTGAAAGTGACGCATTCAATAATTCTAACCGGTGCCGCATTTCTAAGGCTGCTTCTACAGCATTCTGCTCATGTCCAGGCATTGAAACAGGCGCTCCAAAAACCGCTTCAATCTCGTCCCCGATAAACTGGAGCACCAGGCCTTTGTTCCTTCGTATACATTGGGTCATTTCGTCCAGGTAGGCATTCAGCATTTTTACCATATCAGACGGCGGGGTCTTTTCTACCAGAGGGGTAAAATTCCTTAGGTCTGCAAAAAGAATAGTGGCCTGTTTAAGCTCGCCGTCCATGGGGATCTCTCCCTTAAGAATTTCATCCCTAACCGTTTCCCCAACATATCTGCCAAAGGTACGGCGGATAAACTCTTTTTCCTTGAGGCCTTCAGCCATAATATTCAAGGTTTCACCGGCAAACCCGATTTCATCGCGGGCATAAATTCTGGTCTTAGCTGCAAAATCGCCTTTTACCACCCTGGAAAGAGAAAGAATAATTTCCTCTACCGGCTTGCGTAGAGTTTGGGAAACCATAAGTGAAAGAAAAATCCCTAATCCGATAAAAACCAGGCTCTGTATAGAAACCGCCTCTTGTAAAAGCCGTAGCAGATCCGTTTCACTCATCTGCCCATTGGCTTGAAGGGTACGGAACCGGCTGATAGTCAAATGGATATAAGTCAAAGGGACTATAGACACCGCGAAGATTAATGCACCAAGTCGGGTTCTCAAACTTACAGATACCACACCCGGGACCTTGCTCAAGCCGCCATCAGGGAAGAAAAGCGGTATCAAATTATTCTGGATCACATGCTCCACCCAGAAAAAAGCAAGTACCACTGTAATAAGCCCGTTGGATACCCCAACCACCAAAGAACCCGGCGCACCCAGAAACCAGTAAAAAACTGAAATGAGAATCCAGGTGATTGAATTAAACCCGACAATAAAAAGGGGTTCATTGAGGACTCTTTTTTTTGCTTGAGCCAACAGTGCTGAATCTGGAGTATCCCCGTTGTAATAAGATTTAAGGCAGCGCCGTATAGGCCGCTCATAAAAGATAATGGTAACAATGCTGCATAAAACCCAAATCACGGTTACCACGTCATCAACGCTTTGGAAAAATGAAATGGTTTTGTCAAAATAGACTGGCGCCCTGTAATAAACAAAGGCATCAACCATGACACTGCCTGCAAAATTTGCAATCAAATTTCCTAAAAGCACATCATTGGCCAAATGATAATACTTGAACCGTGTAGGTATGAGGCCTTTTCCTTTTTCAGACGGGTTCATCAATATCAAATTCCTTCATAAAAGACATATAAAGTATCCACCCGAATCTTTTTGAGACAGTTACAATGGGAGCAAACTACTGGAGATTGAAAGCCATCCCTTGTCTATAATTTACTATGGCGTGCTGCCAGGGGTTCAAAGGACCGTCAAAGATCAATGTAAGGTCTTTTCAAATTATTGGCTGAGCTTTGGACTTGGCGTCCTGAACACCTCGACATCATCTAAATGTAAAAAGGTCTTCCTGATCCGCGCGGACTTAACCCTTGCTTTTTCTACGCTTTCGACAGGAATTTTATTCTTTTTGTACCACTGGTCCGGCTCGGACAAGAAAGCGATTATCTCTTTTTCAGCCTGTAAGGCATTTTTACAGGACTTGACCAAATGGGGGGTAAAGGCCGGTCCATACTTTTTATCTGCTATTTTCTTAGTTTGTTTTCTTGCATTATCCCAAAGATTGTCAGGGTCCAGAAGGATAATCGGAGCCAAAGGATTTTCATGAATTTTCATGGAGGTAATGGTGATTGCCAACTCTTCTGCACTGCCATATCCACCGGTGTTGATCACAGGTAAATTACTTAATTTCTGAAGATGATCTTGCCTGGCAAGACGAAGCCCCTCATCATATTTGATCAACCCGTCGCAAGTGGTTAAAGACGCCTGGTTTTCACCTTCAAGTTCAATGGCAATGCCCACACTCATGATATTGTGCTGCCGTGCAAGATCATTGGCCTCCTTCATCAGGCCTGGTCCTCCGCCATGGACAATTCCCATATCATCACCAAGCTGCACCGCAAGGCGGTTAATCAGATCAATGGTCAATTTGTTGTCCGCTTCTTTTGTATGAGACCCATAAAAGGCGAACCAAAACCGTACCCGGTCAAACCGTTCCCAGTCATCTGGTTCCATGAAACAGCCATGGTAAAAGGAATACAATTTGTCTATCCTTGGGTCATATCGCATAAACTCGCACTGTGAATGACCGGTATGGCTTAAAGAAATCATATGTTTGATATCATCATCACTGAAACTGGGATTATCCGCATTGATCAAAAAGGTACGCAACCCACTGCGGCGAAGGGCATCAATCACATCTCTTTCCGGGAACTCTCTTCCGATAAAGACTCTGGAGTTTACCCCGCCCAAAACAGAGAGTTTGCCTAAGGTCTTCTTAAACTTCTCGTCAACCACATCAGGCAGATTGGGTTCAAGACCTCTTTGTGTGCTTTGTACAAGACTGTTTTTTATAATTTCCAGTTGTGCCTCTCCTCTTGCATTCAATGCCCTTGGCACCTGGACAAAATTCCCTTTATTTAAAATCAATCCCAAGGAATCATCATCCATGGCCTCAAAAAGATTAGCCACCTCTGAGTGGGTAAGTAAATCGCAAAGCCTATACCCTTCCTTGACTCTTGTTTTTTCTAACGGAACGGTCAATGGATTTTGACTCCTGAAAAACCGGATACGAATGCGGATATCATCCAGCGCCAC
>JAKSAU010000743.1 GCA_022361535.1 Desulfobacterales bacterium | reverse complement strand
ATGGATTTAATCTCTCCATTCAGGTTGAAGCAGAATTCAAAATCCTGTGTCCGTATTTCCGAGTATTTGCCAAACCTGAGTGGAAATGTTTGTTTAACAAGCTTTTCAGGCCCGTTTTTTTCAACACTGATTCTCAAATACTGAGGCTGCTGCATAAAGTGCATTGTAATCTACCTTTTACATTTAAGATTACTGCAATCAGTAAACAGCTTTTTTAGTTTTGTCAATTATACCGGTTCCTGATTATACTGATCCCCGATTATACAGATCACCTATTATAAATATCACTGGTAAATACGTTTGCCGCCAAACACGTGAATCGTTCTTGTACCTTTTTTACACTCCCCCCTTTGCTCAGTACCTTTGGGAATGAACAGTTCATCACCTGGGGCCAATACAATTTTTTCGCCGTCTAAAAATGCCGTATATTCACCACTGATACAGATCATATACTCGTCAAATCCATGCATATGTGGTTTTGATGTTTTATCTGCATGGCACTCCCAAAAAGCAACTTGAGAACCGTCAACACCTTCAAAGTAATATCCTTCTATATCTTCTGTATTCTGTTGATCAGACGGCACCCTGTTCACTGGATTTTTCATGAACTCAGGAAAGGTGTTCATATAAAAATCTCCGGCTCTTTTCTTTCACGGCATGCAGCCTGCAATTGTTTGATTGCTCCGTTAAAGTGCGGATCAGTCATCTGCTTGGCTTGGGACGGGCAGTTTTTGATACATGCAAAACAGATCATACACTGCCACCGGTTTATTTTGGAAAAATCTGCGGCATCAATGGCATTCGTGGGGCAAATGTCTGCACACTGTCCGCATTGGATGCATGTGTTTTCGTCTGTCTCTGGCGTAAAAGCAAGCTGCTCTCGCACCTGTTTGATCATGTGCAAATTTTTAGGTTCCACATAGGGTCGGTTACCTTGGATAGTTATGTTTTCAACCGCCTCAAGAGTTGTTGCTGCATTTAATTTTTCTTTGACTTGAACCCCAAAGGCGGTTGCGTCTTCAATATCAGTTTCATCAGGACGACCGTGTGCGATTGGCCGTGAAGGAAGGGAATAGGAGTGCTCTGCAATAAAAGCCCCGCCTGCCACAGGTACAAACCCTTGAGAGACAGAAATATCATGAAGCTCTATAAGTGCATCCTCATATTCCCGGTTTCCATAAACAACTATTAGGACAACAGGTGTGTTTTGCGCTTCCAGCGTATTGAGAAAAGGAACCACTTCTTCGGGAACACGGCCATAATAGACTGGGGTACCCATAATAACCATGTCACTTGCAAAGGAAAAGGGCTTTTCCTCACGCTGGGAACGGTTGGTGCAGTCCATCATTTCAATGTGGTCCGGTGCCATTCCCTTTGCAATATGTTCAATAATTGCTTTGGTTGTTCCGGTTGGTGAGAAACTAACACAAGAAACGGAATTAACTTTCATTTGCTACCTTCCTCCCTTGATAAATAAAATTAATCTTCCGGTAAGGCCTCAAACTCATCTTGCTTTTTTTTCATCCATGCTTCCATGTCTTTTGGGTCGCTCATAAGCTTTTTGATTTTGTTCATTGCTTTGATGTGTGCCTCATCTTTTTTTTCAAACATTTCCATACCGTGGCGTTGGCTCATCTGGGCAATCTCTTCAAAACTGGCAGCTTGAAATTTCATATCACAGGCACCGCCAAGTTGTTTGCAGGTCATTGTTTTCATGTTGTCTCCTTTTTTAACAAAAAGATTTCTTGTTTATAATTCATGATCCTGCGGCAATGACACCTGGTTTCAGCCTGAGCCCAAAGGTTAGTGATCCTTTTTGTCAGATCTTTTGCACAATGATGTATGCATGTAATTCCGGGTATTGATCATATTCCAGGTGCCTGACTATGCAGCCGGATCGATCAATGACGTTTAAGAATTTGGGAATACCAAGTGTTGAATAATAGACCGTTGGCCCCATGTAGTCATCGGTTTTGAATCCCGGCGTATCTGTTCCGCCGCAAGAAAATATGCAGACACCACCCTTATTCAGTTTTGAGAACAGTTTCTTTAATACACGTTCATTTTCTTCAAAGGGAACGTGCCAGATACTGTCCCAGGCTGTAATAAAGTCATAGCGCTTAGGTGGTTCCCACACACATATATCTTGATGATACAGTTTGATGTCAGGATATTTCCTTTGGGCGATTTTTATCATCTTTTCAGAGATATCCACTCCTTCCGGAGTAAAGCCGTATTCGATCAGCAAATCAAATAATCTGCCATTGCATCCGCAACCCACGTCCAGGGCTGTCTGTCTTCCTTTTGTGAACTCTATGGCACGGCGATGCTGGGGGATACCGTTGTCATTGTCAAATTTATCGCTGGTCCACATATCGGTGATAAGGTCGTATGCTTTGCCAATATCTACTGGTTTCATTTATTGTATCCTTATGATTCAGGGCTTTGATTCATTTGTAAGCCTAATTCTTAAATTTTCTACTCGGACGTTTTTTGAGCCTTATTCTCTGCTTCTTCTGACTTGAACAACGGATCTATGAGAACATTATTCACATGCCCCCAGGATGTTTTCCTGTTTTCCGTGTT
>JAKSAU010001283.1 GCA_022361535.1 Desulfobacterales bacterium | reverse complement strand
CAGCATCATGATTATCCTGGTTTGCGCCTGTCCGTCATGGGCGGGAAAAACTATGAAACTGGATTTAAACGCCATATACGGATCCACCAGTTTCCACACCATGGGAGCCATGGATTTTGCAGCCTTGGCCAAGACCTATTCCAAAGGAAGTGTGGATATCACGGTTCACCCCGGCGGCAGCCTTGGATTCAAAGGTCCTGAACTGTTAAAGGCGGTCAAGGATGCTCAGTTGCCCATGAGTGATATCCTCATGGGTGTTGTATCAGGTAGCGAACATGTTTTCGGTTTAAGCTCTCTTCCCAGATTGGCCGGCTCTTTTGAACAAGCAAAAGCCCTGTATAAAGATTCCAAACCCCTTTACGAAAAAGCGGCTGCCAAATGGAACCAGAAATTTCTTTATGCTGCTCCCTGGCCTCCCAGCGGACTGGTTACCGGGAAAGCAATTGGCGGTTCTGCAGACATAAAAGGTCTTAAAACCCGTACCTACGATAAAAACGGCGCTAACTTCTTAAGAGAACTTGGCGGAGCACCTCTGTCCCTTCCTTGGGGAGAAGTATACTCATCCCTTAGAACCGGTATGATTGACTCTGTTCTGACTTCTGCAGAATCCACCAAAAATGGAAAATTCTGGGAAGTACTGAACCATTTTACCAGCATCAACTATGCATTTCCTTTAAACATGGTAACCGTTAACATGGACTATTGGAAAGCAATGTCCAAAGATCAGCAGGATGCGATTCTCAAAGCAGCTGCCGAGACAGAAGCAAACCAGTGGAAAGCGTCTGAGTCCAAAACCGCAGAAGCCCTTTCCATCATCAAAGAAAACGGATTTACGATTGCTGAACCTTCTCAAGCCCTTAATGCAGAAATGGACAAGGCTGCAGCCATGATTGTTGAAGAGTTTGCCAAAAAGGCAGACAAGAAAACAAAGGCAGTTTTGGAAGCGTATACCAAATGAAAACAATAGTTAACATGATAGAAAAGCTCTCCCTCGGGGGGGCTTTTTTATCCGCTATATTTATGGTTCTCATTGTGGCGCTCATTGCCGTGGAAATCTTGATCCGCTCTGTTTTTAATTCCTCAACCCTGATTTCCGATGAGTACAGTGCCTATTTTTTTGTTGGTGTGGTGCTCTTAGGGCTGGCCTTTACCTTGAAAGAAGAAGGGCATATCAGGATTACTCTTCTAACATCGGTTCTGGGAGATAAGGGTAGGGCATTCTTAGATTTATTTGCTACGGTGCTTGCCATAGTCATCACCACCTTTGCCCTCTATTATGCCGGAGAAATGGTTTATGATTCCTGGTCTTTGGGCATGCGTGCCGATTCAATCTCCGAAACCCCTATTTACCTGTCGCAGATGGTGATCCCGTTAGGACTTCTGATGCTGGATCTACAACTTGGGGCAAGATTATTAAAGAGGTTTATATGATTTCCGATCCTTTATTGATGTCCATAGTCCTTTTCGGCTTTATGTTTCTTTGCCTGTTCTCAGGCCTGTGGATCGGTTTTTCACTCTTGTGCACAGGTATATTCGGCATGCTGGTATTTGACCTGAGCCTGCCGCCGGTGATTTCCGTATGGGATAAAATTGGGGGGCTTTTGGCCAATTCCATTTACAACAGTACAAATTCCTGGTCTTTGACAGCCCTTCCGTTGTTTATCCTTATGGGTGAAATTCTTTACCGGACAGCCATTTCCACCAAGCTGCTGAACGGGCTGTTGCCCTGGCTTTCCAGAATTCCCGGAAGACTGCTTCACATCAATGTTTTTGCCTGCTCCCTGTTTGCTGCTGTATCCGGTTCCAGTGCTGCCACAACTGCAACGGTGGGAAAGATCACGCTGGATGAGTTGTCAAAACGCGGGTATTCCAAGCATCTTGCCATCGGATCGCTTGCAGGTGCCGGAACTTTAGGGTTCCTCATTCCGCCAAGTTTGATCATGATCATCTACGGCATT
>JAKSAU010001288.1 GCA_022361535.1 Desulfobacterales bacterium | reverse complement strand
GTTATTTATAAAAAGGCTCATTGCAGGGTTAAATTGGGTTCGATAAGGCTGTTTCTTAGGGGGCAGGCCATGGGATGTGTGTGGGGGGTAACCATTCATGACGGCAAAGGGAAGAAAGACCGTGCCTTTAGCGATCATGCCGGAGATTAGGCGGCAGTTTGAAGTGGTAAGGGAAATATCTGGTAGGATCTTGAAGAAGAGATTTTGAGTGTGTTCACTTTTGAATTTATTGGGAAAAAGTAAAAAAAGCCGGGTAGGAACTTCTCGGCCACAGTGATCTTAGAACCACCATGATTTATACCCATATTGTGATGTCAAGGGCTGTTTAGGAAAGAAAGATTCCCCTTGGCTTTTAGAGAATAGCTCCGCCCTGTCCATTCTTGGGCGCTACGATGGATAATAGATATTAATGCTATGAAAAATTTTATAATAATATAATCATGAAAACTTATAAATTTCAACCTGTTTACTACAACAGATTATATAGTTTTGGAGTCAAAGAACATTACCGAAGGTCTGGTTTTGTACTTGGGCCGTTAATCTGCTATAAATAATATTTTGATACGAAAAAAGGATATATTAAATGCTATTTTTTGACATAGATAACACTCTGCTGGATAATGATACAGCAGAGTCATTGGCGGCAATTTCAATATACAATCAAAATCAGACATTGCAGGAATTCTATTCTGAAGATGAGTTTTCTAACATTTGGAATGAAATTGCCGAAAAATTGAAACAAAAGTATAGAGACGGGAAATTTAACTTTCAGAGACTGTGCCAGGGAATAGTTAAAGAGGTTTTCAAAAATACACTTAATGAGCAGGAAACCGACGCCATTATAAGTGATTATCTTGCTGCCTATGAAGAAAACTGGCAGCTCTACTATGATGTACCCCCCATGCTTAGCAGATACAAGGATATCCCAAAGGGAATTATCTCAAACGGCGACAAGGAATTGCAAAGACATAAGCTTAAGAAAACAGGCATTGACAGCTATTTTAGCACCGTTGTCATTTCAGGGGATATTGGGATTTTTAAGCCTGATCTAAGAATTTTTCTTCATGCTGTTGAAAAAGCAGGCATGGAACCGTCACAGTGCTGGTACATAGGCGACCAGGAAGTAACAGATGCAAAAGCTGCAAAGAATTCTGGTCTGACAGGAGTATGGCTTAATAGAAAAATGGCTGGAAAAGACGAAAAAGTTCCTGAGATCATCTCTCTAAATGATTTGATCTATAGTGCACCATAAACAGTTTTATCTTCCCAGTAAGATGTGCCAACTTGTTTTTTTTTGGAGTAAAGAGCATATCAACAGAACCATACATCTTCACCCGGAGTGGATAACAACACTTCTCTGAAAAAGGAACCTGCATCCATTGCAAATGAGTAGCTGTCGTTGGTGGATTCCATGAAATGGAATCCAAGGAGGCGACAGCCATCCCCTTCACCTGTGTATAAAAATACCGGGGCACCGCTGTCTCCGCCCATTGTGTTTTGACGTTCATCTGTGAATCTTAGTGGCCAGGTCATTCTGTATGTCAATGTTTTCACCGCTCCTGAAAAACATCCTACCTGGGTTTCGAACAATGGAAATCCTGCTTCAAGATCCACGGGTATAGCTTCCGGAAAGTCTCCTCCGCGGTCAATCCAGACGAACCCTGTGGCGGTCTCTGCCTGTACCGCATAATCAATATCTTCTGGGGTGGCAAGCTCACGGGTAAAATCCGGAGGCCAGGATATTGTTTCAATATCGGGCTTCAGAGGTTGTGGTACTGGGAAAAGCATTACATCACGAATCCAGTCACCAGACTTTATCGTGGGTGGATAAAAACCCTCCCCGGTCACTTCAACCCAGTTATTGCCTAAAGCACCGATAGCCCTGATTCCGTGAGGTCTTACCGGATCTGGCACACAAGGGTCTGTAAAAATATGACCGGCGCTGATCCCATAATAAGTCTCATCACCAAAATGCACTATTGCACCAGTCGTACCAAGACGGACTTCCTCCTTGGACTCGGGAAACTCAGCGTTAATCTGATCTGCGGTTTTCACCCCAAAGGCAAAAAGCCTGCCTGGCTGAATGGATCCTGCAACTGGCCATCCCCTGCCATCGTTCATTCGTGTGACAATCGGACTGTCATCTTTATCATCTCCGACAGACATCACATCCAGGGGGACCCTTTTTCTATCATTGTTTACAGTGACATAAATTGAGGATGGTATACGTTCTTTTTTATGAGCCGGTCTCTTTTTTCGTTCCACTAAGATTTTAATACATAGCCCTCCTGTGGCATATGGGATAAGTCCATATGCTTT
>JAKSAU010000761.1 GCA_022361535.1 Desulfobacterales bacterium | reverse complement strand
CTGCCAAGGCCCAAGGATTGAATTTCCTTGGCTCCATTCCTTTTGACACCCGGGTTGTCGCATCCGGCGACAGTGGTGTTCCCGTTATGCTGGGAGATGAGGACAGCCAGTTTACCCAGGCATTCACAAAGGTTGTGGATAGTATTATTGAAAAACTTTAGGCGCTTGTTTTGAGGCCTGATACGACAGCCGGGGCGCTTAAGGCCCGCCTTGAAATGAGGGAAAAACAGACCCTCAGCGCCCTGGCATGCTTTTCCGGTGCCGCTGTCAGGCGGCACCCAGAACCCCGATCCGATACTGAATACCGCCTTTCCTTTTCCACTGATGCCGACCGCATTCTCAACTCCATGGCCTATACCCGTTACGGGGATAAAACCCAGGTCTTTTCCCTGATCAACAATGATCACCTGACCCACAGGGTGCTGCATGTTCAGATGGTATCACGCGTTGCAAGGACCATTGGAAACTATTTGGGACTGAATACCGATCTCATTGAAGCTGCGGCTTTAGGCCACGATATTGGCCATCCCCCATTCGGGCACGACGGAGAACGCTTCCTGTCAAAACTGACCCGGGCCAACGGGGCCGGAAACTTCCATCATAATCTTCAGAGTATTCAATTTTTAGATGTTATTGAGAAAAACGGAAAAGGTTGGAATCTGTCCCTGCAAACATTAGATGCCATTCTCTGCCACAATGGGGAAGCGCATACCACGCATCTTTCTCCGGAACCTGGAAAAGATTTTAAGTACCTGGACAATGTGATCCGCAAAATGCAGGCAGGAGAGTGCGGCGATGATATTCCCATGACCATGGAAGGCTGTGTTGTCCGTATTACTGACACCATTTCCTATATCGGGCGGGATTTGGAAGATGCTGTCCGCTTGAAGCTGGTTTCCAGGGATCAAGTGCCCAAGACTTGTCAAACCCGTCTGGGCAGCACTCAAGGCACGATTGTCTTCAATCTGGTTACGGACCTGATCAATACCAGTCTTGATCAGACATTTATTGGTTTTTCTAAAGAAATGGCCGCCGCCCTTAAATCCCTTAAGCATTTTAATTACACATATATTTATAAGAACCCAGTGATAAAAAAACACCTCACCGGAATCGAAGATATTTTTAAATACCTGTATGATAAATACCTGTCAGACCTGCAGCAAGGAAACACGTCTTCAGTCATATTCACAGAATTTCTGGATGGTATGGGTGATACATATGAAAAAGCACACAGCCCTGCAGAAATTACCCGGGACTTTATTTCAGGTATGACAGACTCTTATTTCATCCGTCAGGCTCCGGACCGACTTCGGCCTCAAACCATTGACGGTGTTTAGGTAAAACCATGTTTGACAACAGGGAGATGTACCGT
The DNA here is from genome assembly GCA_022361535.1 of Desulfobacterales bacterium. Next base: position 1,032 of record JAKSAU010000761.1, on the reverse strand, counting down.
AAACTTCACGCCAAAAAAGGGCTTGTTCCGTTTACGATTACCGTCAAGGAAACCAACTTAAATATCCAGGCCGATACAGATCTTACAGAAAAAGCCATTCGGTCAGCCCTTACACACCGCCAGTACATTGAAACCCACATCCAAAATCACCCGGAATTTGCAAAAAGCATGGCCCCCCTGCCCGATCCGGCTGTTGCCCCAAAAATCATTACTGAGATGACACTGGCTGGCCAAATCACAGGTGTTGGCCCCATGGCAGCAGTGGCAGGCGCTGTTTCCCAAGCGGTTGGAAACGATCTGTTGGCAAATACAAAGGAAGTGCTTGTTGAAAACGGCGGGGATATCTTTGTGAAATCAAAAACAGAAACCATATTCACTATTTTCGCCGGAGAGTCACCATTCAGTATGAAAACCGGAATTCGTATCTCTGCCCGGCCTGGTTCTTTTGCCATGTGCACGTCCTCGGGCACCATCGGCCATTCCAAAAGCTTTGGCCGTGCTGATGCAGTTTCCATTCTTGCTGACTCCTGCGCTGTAGCTGATGCTGCAGCCACAGCCCTTTGCAACCAGGTGAAAACAGCGGATGATATTGAAAAAACCATTGCTAAGGGTAAGCAAATGGAAGGTATCCAGGGTATTGTAATCATCCTTGGCGCACAAATCGGACTTTGGGGAGACCTGGAGCTTATCCGGCTTTAGCCCTGCTATGACTTTTTTACATTCCCAAAGGTTTCGAGTCACACTTTTTTTCGTTATCTTTATATTACTTCTCTCAACACCAAAAGGATACAGCAGTGAAAAGTATTATATTGATGACAGTCCCGTACTTTTATACAAGGTTATAAACTGGTGGTATCACTGCCTGCCTGAAGAAGCTGAATTTCTTTGCGGAAAATCTGTAAAATGGTCTAATCGGGGAGATGAAAAAATCAGCTATAACAAGGAAAAAAGGGTCCTTGAACTAAATGTGACTGGCGGATATGCATCAATGCTGTCAGCCGTTGCTCCCTGTAATCAATGCGACCAATCACG
>JAKSAU010000284.1 GCA_022361535.1 Desulfobacterales bacterium | reverse complement strand
CTGGGTGGTTCCGTCTACATACTCAATATTAAGCTGACAAAGCAGTCTAATTTTTTCACCATACAGGTTTCGCTGCCTGGCATAGCCTACATAGCCTGCATACCAGCCATCAGCCAAAATAGCACCAATTGCATTGCTTCCGCTATGCAACCTTTCAGTGATATCGTAAGTTCTATAATAGACACGCTTTGAATAGTCAGTCCAACCAGGTGAGAAATAATCATCTGACACTCTCTGCCCATTTACAAAAATCTCATAGTTTCCTAAAGCAGAAACATAGAGACTGGCTTTCTTAATCTCTTTGGCTCCAACAGAGCATTCTTTTCTAAGATATCTTGCCGGTGGCAAATGCTGAAGTGCAGGGCTGCCCCATGGAGAATCGCCATAGCGACCAAAAGCAAATGCATTAAACCATTGATAACCATCAAAGTCAATATCCTTCCAGCCATCATGTCCCTGATAATATGCTTTCCAATTGCCATCTGACACTATTGTCATGGTATCACCGGATACAGACTGAATTTCAACTCCAAATATTAAGCCCGCAGGGTTATAAGACGTCCCCTTGTTTGTTCCGCGAACTGCAAACACATTTTTTCCTTTTTGCAATTTTCCTGCTACATCGACCTTTCGAAGCCATGAGTGACTACTGCCAGAAATTGCGTCCTGACCATTAACTGATAATTCAAACGAATCGTCAGCAGTAATATAGCAAACTGCGGTTTTGATTTGCCAACTTCCAGGTATTTCAAATTCACGCCTGAAATACCTATCAGCTACTGCAGTGCCTGATTCAGCATTTGAATCAGCCCAAATCCATCTTGCTTGCAATATTACCTGCGGAATGCTTTGAAAAGCTTCCGGAGGGTCATATCCTACCCACTGAGCCTGCCAGTCAGAAGGATTTAACAAACCCATTGACCACTTGGCAGTGTTACTCCAACCGCAATCGATCCCATTTATATCCCAAACTTTAACTTTCCAGAAACATTCCTGATCTGAAATAAGATTAACTCCTTCGTATCTTACAGAAATGGTTTCATCACTAATTACTTTACCTGAATCCCAGAGATCAATATGATTTTTTTGGAGTTTCTCCAATGATGAAGCAACAAAAACCTGGTAAGCACTTTGCTTTTGGCCCCTTTGGTCCGATTCTAATACCCAGCTTAGCCTTGGATTTGCTATATCTATCCCTAAAGGCTCAACACGATATTCACATCGTAAATAGTCAACCTCAAGGTTTGTACCAGAAGCTTTGACATTCTGTTCAAAAAAAACACAATATATATAAACTATCGAAACAACTATCAAAAATGCTCTACATCTCATATT
>JAKSAU010000697.1 GCA_022361535.1 Desulfobacterales bacterium | reverse complement strand
GTAACCAGGGGCTCTTGTTCAAAACCAATTTCATTAAGTTCTGCAGCGTATTTCGAATACATGTAAAAGTGGTTCTTCTGAAGGTTGTAAACATGCCCGAGCTGCATTTTTGCCTCTGTGCTTTTTGCCCTTGATATCAGGGGCATCAGGTTGGGGAGCGCGATCAGGATCAAAATCCCGATAATGACCAGTACCACCAGTAGTTCCTGGAGGGTAAAGGCTTTTAACTTAAGTGAAAAGAATCGTTTCATATCATTTGTTTTTAATCATTTATAACCGTATTTATTTAAAACATTGAATTGCTCATTTTGAACATCGGCAGGTACATGGATATCAATATGGTGGCCACAAAAAGGCCGATAATGATAATCATTAGCGGTTCCAGCATGGAGTTTAAAAGGGCTATTTTGTGCTGGACCTCTTCGTGGTATTGTTCGTTCAGCTTTTTATAAATCATATTGAGCTGGTTCACTTCTTCACCAACTTTTGTAAGCGATACAATTTTGGGGCCAAACACCTTTTGTTCTTTTAGTGCTTCATGCAAAAGCCCCCCACCAATAATCCTCTCTTCAACCTTTTCCAGGGCAATTTCAAAAGGGTAAAAACCAATAATCTTTTTAACCAGCTGGATTGAATCAAGGATTGGGACCCTCGCCGAGTTCAGCAGTTCCATGGACTGGCAAAATTTTGACAGGTATATTTTTATCAAAACCGAATTAAGTACCGGGATGCTCAGTGCTGCCTTTGAAGAAAATTTCCTGAAAAACATTTTTTGCCTGGAGAAGTAGATAAACACAACGATGGATACAATGACCAGGATAATTGTGCCAATGTTCTTGCTGACGGCATCTGAGGCCTTTAATACAAGTTTGGTCAGTACGGGCAGCTCCCCCTGGAAACGGTTGAACAATTCTTCAAACAAGGGCACTATAAATGTCATCATAAAGACAACAACCAAAATAGCTGTAGATATTATTAAAACAGGGTACGAGAATGTATTGATGACCTGCCTTCTCTGTTTGATCTTTTTATTGTAATGGCCTGCCAACTGTTTTAATACCTCTGTGATCCTTCCCGATTCTTCGCCGATCTTTAACGTATAGTACTCGTACATTGATATTTTCTTCGACCCCATTAAGGATTCTGACAGGTTGCTGCCATTGACTATTTTTTCACTGATCGTTTCAAAAAAAAGCTTTTGTTTCTTTTTGGCCTGTTCACTGATGATGACCTCCAGGCATGTTTTTATGTCCAGCCCTGAACCCAGCAATATGGAAGCTTCGGAATAAAAAGATTCTTTTTGTGCCAGGGACAGTTCTTCTTTCTTTAGTTGAATTTTTGTATTTAAAACAGAATTAATAACATGATTGCTGTTTTTTGTTTTTGGCTTAGGTTCTTTCTTTAAATCATTAATATTAATACTCAAAATCAACCTCCTTCCTTCT
>JAKSAU010000250.1 GCA_022361535.1 Desulfobacterales bacterium | reverse complement strand
TCGAAATGGTGTTTTCAAAATTAGTCTCGCAGTTCAGCATGGAAGGAAATACACCCCTTGACTTTCTGGATGCCGGATGTTGTGATCCGGCACGACCGAAGGGAGAAGGCAACACCGAAAGATTAAAAACTGAGCTGTTCTCCGGCGGAGATTTCGGGCTGGGGTTTTTGCGGGTAATGGCGGATTAGTATTTCTTTGGGGATTTCTTTCAGGAAGCGTGATTCCTGCTGATCGCAGCTTTTGCCGAAGATGGTTCGGTTCTTCGCGGCAGTTAGGAACAGTTTGTTTTGGGCACGTGTCAGACCGACGTAAAACAGTCTTCTTTCCTCTTCGGGGTCACCCGGCAGTCCGGGTAAATCACACGGCAATATCTGTTCTTCCAATCCGGCAATGAAAACAACGGGGAACTCCAGCCCTTTGGCGGCGTGCAGGGTCATTAGGGGAATAGCTTCGGCACGATCATCATAAATGGTCGCCTGTGCGTTCTGATAAAGATGTTCAGAAAGGGCCGGCAGATTTTTACCGAAGATACCACACAGTTCCAGAAAACGAACGCTATCCCCGGACATCGGATCTTTTTTCAGAAAAACCATCATTCCGCGAACAGCCTCTGCAATTCCGCTGTTTTCTGTTTTTTTCTGAAATTCGAGAAAGCTGCTTTTCAAGTCCTGCAAAACACCTTCGATTTTGGCGGAAAACAGATTGGTGGAAAGCTCCTGCAACCGGAATTCATCCTGTCCGGACAGTGTTGTTTCCAATTGTTGGATGGTGCTTTTCCCGGCTCCCGGGAGATAATTCAGGAACTGGAGGAAATCGTCTCTTTCATTCGCACCTGTGAAACGAATCCAGTGATAAAAGGGTTTAAGCTCCTTTGTCATAAAAAACGGTCGGGCACCGATCAACTGGTAGGGAATTCCTGCTTTGTCTAAAGCCCTGGCAATTTCCTGCGCCTGATCCGATAAGCGGTAAAGGACGGCAATATTCCGGAATCCCAAATCGATGCCGTGTGTCTCGGCATTTCCTGTTTGTTCAAAGATTGATAACTGACGGATTCCTCCCACCAAAGCATCGATTTTGCGGGCAATGAACTCGGCTTCGGCTGAAACAGTTGAATGAAGATGATACTCCAGCTTTGAGCTTTCTTCTCTCT
>JAKSAU010000147.1 GCA_022361535.1 Desulfobacterales bacterium | reverse complement strand
GCCTCGCGGACGGCTCCGAACCGGATGTGCCAGAGCCGGACGGGCCCCTTCCGCGAATAGGTGAGCAGGCGAGCGCCATCGGGGGAGAAGGAGGCGGTGTCCACGAAGCTCCCGCGGATCATCCCCGATTGGCCGGCTCGGTCCCAATCCTCGCTGGCGATCCGGAAATCGGTGAAGTTGTTCTTCACCCAGCGCCGGGAGCTCTCAAGGAGTTCGGCGGTGGGGCGATCCAGGTCTTGGATTTCCCAAACGACGGGACCGAGGGGTCCGACGGGAGAAGGTTCGGATGGGGCCGGAGCGGCGGATCGGCTCCGGGCCGGTCTCTCGGAGCGCCCGGTGCCGCGGAAGGTGTAGCAGTAGCCGAACTCCAAACCGATGCTGTAATAGAATCCCGCGAAATCGGAATCGTACCGGGTCAACGCGTTGGTATACCGCAGTCCTATATCGAAGAATCCGGAGTTGACCGGAACATAGGCGCCGATTCCGGCCGTCAGGTCCAAGAACACCCTGTTCCAACCGGGTTGCTGGCTGATGTAGAACGTGTTGTTACCACCATCGTTTACTTCCTGTTTGAACTTATCGAAAAGGAAATCGACCTGAGGACCGGCGAGGAAATAGAGGCCGGCGCCTCCGAAATCGAAATTGAAACGCATCAATACAGGAATGCTGAATGCCGTGAACGTGTTGGTGATGACGGTTGTGTCTCGTTTGTACTTTAATCGCTTGGTGTTGAATACAGCTTCCACCTGCAATCCGAACAATTCGGAGAACTGCGTGTTGAGATACATGCCCCCGGTGAGGCTCAACAAAAACTGGTTTTCCCATCCAGCTCCCTTCGCGGCGTCGTTCCAGTCCGGCCCCATCTCGTTATAGTCGCTGAAGCCGATTTTCGCGCCCAGGGAGACATCGGCCGCCGAAAGGCAGACGACAGCCATGGTGAAGACGAAGAGAAACACGATGAAACGCCGCATAGTGAGGAACCTGCTCTAACAATGATCTTGCGGTCACAATACAGGACGTCGGGGCGGCAGCGCAATACTGAATCTTTGTTCTAGCCCGGCGGCGGATCGCCGACCGGGGTGCCGCCGCTCCCCCCGGCCGTGCTATACAGGAGCCCATGATCACCATGCCTCCCCTCGCCTGGGCCGCCGTCGCCGCCGGCGGCCTGCTGGCCGGCTTCATCGACTCCATCGCCGGCGGCGGCGGCCTGGTCACGCTGCCGGTCCTGCTGGCGGTGGGCCTGCCGCCCCATCTGGCCATCGGCACCAACAAGGTGCAGTCGGTCTTCGGCAGCGGCACCGCCGTG
>JAKSAU010001037.1 GCA_022361535.1 Desulfobacterales bacterium | reverse complement strand
CGAACCTGAAATATGGAATTTCCATTACTGATGAATGTATTTCATGGGAAACCACAGTAAAGCTTATTAAATGCGCCTATGACAGGCTTTAATCCGGGCAGCATTATTTTATCCAAAGGCACCCCTGATAATCGAACAAAGTAATGATTATCAGGGGGCCTTTAGCCGGAATTAAAAAACCTACCCCGAATTTTCCCTACAAGTCTCATCATTGCATCATTCGTGTTGCAGTTGCAGGACCCGGTTGCTTTTTTGCGCCTCCTGCCAAATTTCACGAATTCAACCAAGCGCCACAATCAAAAATATTCCCTTTAATTTCAGCAAATTAATTATTTCACCATCAAATTATCCCAACTGGCACACGCCTTGCTCTGCAGTCTGCCAGGAATCCATTACTTTGGTTTCCACCTAATTGAAGTTGTGAAAAAGTAAATGATGCGGAGACCCATCAGATGAAACGAGTCATATTCGTAAGCAGGGATAGAGATCAGTTTGCAGAGCTTGAACTGATGCTGAACCGAAATAAGTTGAATGTTGAGTGGACCCGAACCGGTAGTGATCTGTTATCCCTGCTTTCGGATATCCCCAAAGGGGAATGGATAGATCTTGTTGTCATGGAAGAATCTTTGCCTGATATGGATGCCAAATCACTTGTCCAGGACCTTGTTCCTAAAAGCCCCATGACCAACTGTGTAGTAGCCGGAAGCATGGAGGAAAAACTATTTCACGATGCTTACGAAGGATATGGCGTACTAATGCAGGTCGCCTCTTCGCCTGCTAAAGAAGATGCTGCCCGCCTTGAAACCCATTTAAACAAGATTAAAGCCCTTCAATGCTGATGCGCTTTTTGCCAAGGAGAATACCCAAATGATTATCAGCATTGCCAGCGGAAAAGGCGGCACAGGCAAAACAACAGTGGCTACAAACCTTTGCGCCAGCATTGACGCAGATCTTATGCTGCTGGATTGTGACGTTGAAGAACCTAACGCACACCTGTTCTTAAACCCGAGCATTGAAAAATGCAGCCCGGTCAACGCCCCGGTCCCTCAAGTGGCTACGAACCTGTGCGATTATTGCAAAAAGTGTATGGAGATTTGCAGGTTTGGAGCCATTGCTGTGGCCGGGAAAAGCGTTGTGACCTTTCCCGAACTCTGCCATTCATGCGGGGGGTGTGCAGTTGTTTGCCCGCAGAATGCCATTGTTGAAGCAGACCGGACCATCGGTACGGTTGAAACAGGGAATCTTAAACAGCTTCCCCGGGTTGGCTTTGGCCGCGGGCTTTTGGATATCGGCCAGGTTATGGTACCCCCTGTCATCAGACAGGTCCGGAAACTTGAAAACAAAAAAAAACTGACCATTATTGACGCCCCGCCCGGGACATCCTGTCCTGTGATCGCAGCCATGAAAGGGACCGACTTTGTACTTCTGGTTACAGAACCGACACCATTTGGGTTGCATGACCTTACCCTTGCGGTAAAAGCGGTCAGACTTCTGGATATTCCCCACGGGCTTATAGTCAACCGTGCCGGTATGGGCAACGATGATGTTAAGAAATTTGCTGAACAAGAGAATCTGCCCATTCTTATGGAAATCCCTTTTGATAAACGAATCGCAACTGCCTATTCAAAGGGTGAGTTGCTTGTTGACACCCTGCCTGAGTATAAAGAGTCGTTCAAAACCCTCTACGCCAATATTGAATCTGTTGTAAACAGCAGGAGGTCTGCCTGATGAAAGAGCTTGTTATTCTAAGCGGTAAAGGCGGAACCGGGAAAACCAGTATCACGTCTGCATTTGCAGCACTTGGCACGAACATGATGCTTTGCGATGCAGATGTGGATGCCGCAGACCTGCACCTGATCATGGACCCTGATATTCAAGAGACTCACAATTTTACTGGAGGAAATGAAGCGATCATTTCACCTGATACCTGCACCGGATGCGGTCAATGCCTGGAATTGTGCAGATTTAATGCGGTCAGCCAGACAGATGGGGAACCACACTTTTACATTGATCCAATCGACTGTGAAGGCTGCGGGGTATGTGTAGATCTTTGCCCGGAAAATGCCATTGCATTTCCTCAAAAAAAATGCGGCTTGTGGTTTGCCTCAAAAACCCGGTTCGGAGATATGATACACGCCCGTTTAGGGATTGCAGAAGAGAATTCAGGAAGGCTTGTGGCATTGGTCAGGGAAGAGGCCCGCAAACGTGTGATGGAAAACCGGTTGGATATTTTGATCACAGACGGCCCTCCAGGTATCGGCTGCCCCGTGATTGCATCCATCGGGCAGGCCAATGCCGTTCTCATTGTTACAGAACCTACGATATCCGGTATTCATGACATGGAACGGGTCGCAGATTTGGCAGCACACTTCAAGATCCCAGCCATGATATGCATCAATAAATATGATTTAAATCCCGATCAGGCCCAAGCTATAGAAGAAATCGCCAAAGAGAGAAACCTGGAACTAGTTGGAAAAATCCCGTTTGATCCGGCATTTACCAAAGCTATGATCCAGGCCAAATCTGTTGTGGAAATCCACTCAGATTCTCCGGCTTCCAGGGCCGTAAAGGATATATGGAAGCAGGTCATGGACCATCCTGCCATGGGACTGGACCGGATCTGCTGATTAAAAGTAAGCATTTAACACCAAGACAAGGAGAAAATATACATATGGAAAACGGAAGAATTGCAATCCCGTCCAATGGAGAAGGTGGGATTAACGGTACACGTGCAGGCCATTTTGGACATTGTGACGTATTCACATTTGTAGATGTCAAAGACGGTAAAATTGAAAAAGTTTCCACACTGCCCAATAAAGAGCATGTCCAGGGCGGATGTATGGTACCTGTCAATCTGTTGGCTGAACACAGGGTAAACGCCCTTATTGTCGGTGGCATAGGCATGCGTCCTCTTATGGGGTTTCGACAGGTAGGCATTGATGTCTTTCACGATGATCAGCGCCCGGATATCGAGCCTGTGGTTTTAGACCTGATCCAGGGAAATCTCCATGAAATCCGAAATGACCAGGTATGCGGGGGCGGTGCGCATTAGGCCGCCATCATTTGAAAAACCAGATTAGGATCTAAAAAATGAAAATAGCCATTACGTCCACAGGTCAAAAATTAGATGACCAGGTTGACCCAAGGTTCGGCAGGGCTGCGTTTATCATTGTAGCAGATACGGATAGCCTTGACTTTGACGTGATTGATAATACCGAAAATAAAAACGCCTTTAAAGGGGCAGGTATCCAGGCGGCCTCAGCCATTTGCGACAAAGGGGCCAAAGCGCTGGTCACAGGATTTTGCGGTCCCAATGCGTTTAAGACCCTTGAAGCGGCCGGTGTTAAAGTCGCCAATGATGCCAATGGTACTGTCCGGCAGGTCATTGAAGCATTTAAGCAAGGTCAGTTTGAGTTTGCTGAGAGCGCAAATACCGACGGCCACTGGTAGCTGAATATAACATAAATAAAGCCCTGTTTTGGTGGCATCTTTTTACCCCCTATCTTACCCCCGTCTCATTAAAAGGTGTCATCATTACAGGGCTTTATTTTATGTGATGCGCGGAAAGTTCGTAATAACCTTGGTTTCTTTTTTTGGAGATAAACTATTCTATGCCTTTATATGAATTTGAATGCAAAGACTGTAGTGGAACCTGTGAAATTCTTGTGATTTCAGGTGATAGCGAACCTGTTTGCCCTGTTTGTGGAAGTAATGAGTTGAATAAACTGATGGCCGCTCATTCCAGTCTTTCCGGAAAAGCCGGATCTTCTCTTCCCGGTCCCAAAGATACAAGTTGCTGTGGGTCAGCCCCAGGAGAAAACAAAGGATGTGCAGGCCCGGG
>JAKSAU010000339.1 GCA_022361535.1 Desulfobacterales bacterium | reverse complement strand
CCCGGCAATGACGGCATAGATGTGGTGCCGGTCCCGCATCGCTTCATCCAGGCGTTTGAGTACCACGATACCGGCGCCCTGGCTGGGAACCGTCCCGGTGGCGTCCCGGTCAAAGGGGCGGCACTGGCCGTTGGCGGACAGGATCATGCCTTCCCGGTAAAGATAGCCCTTTTGCAGGGCGCCTAAGGAGACGCCGCCTGCCAGGGCAATGTCACAATCCCTGTTGAACAGCCCCTTGCAGGCCATGTGAACGCCTGTCATGGAGGTGGAACAGGCGGTCTGCACCGTTGGCATGGGACCCTTTAAGTTGAATTTATACCCGATCCGGCTTCCCAGAAAATCGTTGCTGTTGCCGATCATCAGGTTGAAATCGCCCATCTGCTGCCGGAGCTTAAGGTCCTGGCTGAGATGGTGGGTAAAATAGGCGTTTTGACCGCATCCCGCATAAATACCGGTAATGTCGTCGGTCCGGTCCAGGTCGATACCGGCGTCTTCCAGTGCCTCCCAGGCGCATTCCATGAAAATGCGGTGTTGGGGATCGATGATGCGCGCCTCTGCCGGCGTAATGTTGAAAAAATCGGCGTCAAAGCGTTCCAGTCCGTCGATCCAGCCGGATTTGGGTACGAAATCCCTGTGCCGCCGCATGCTCAGCGGGATACCGTTCTCTTCCATCTCTTCTTCCGAGAACGTTGAGATGCAGTCTTTCTTTAGAATGATATTTTCCCAAAATGCATCCTTGCCGGGAGCCCCCGGGTAGCGGCAGGCGATACCGATAATGGCAACCTTGGTCGTGTCGGTGTCTCCGGGGCCGAAAATGCGTGCAGATGGGGCCTGCCCCGCTTGAATACCCGGGAGGGGCCGGTTGCCCAGGAAATCGGCCAGGGACTGAACCGTGGTATACTTATACAGGTCAACCAGGGAAATGTCGGTTTCAAACGCCTGTTTAAGCCGGGTGAATACGGACACCATGAGCAGGGAATGGCCGCCGATGTCAAAAAAATTGTCATGCAGCGATACACGGGAGATCCCCAGCACCTCTTTCCAGATGTCGGCAATTATCGCTGTTACGGATCGGTCTCTGTTTTCCCCGGTGAGAGTCGCCTCTTCCTTCTGGAATTCCGGTTGGGGCAGGGCATTCCGGTCGATTTTACCGCTCTGGTTCAGGGGGAAGGCCGCCATAAGCATCAGGTGTGTGGGGACCATGTGAGCCGGGAGCTTGTCCTTGAGAAAGATCCGCAACTCTTTTTCGGTCAGGTCGTGCATGTTGCCGGGCACCACGTGCGCCAGAAGCATTTTCTCCCCGCTCCGGTCCTCTCCTACCGTGACCAGGGCCTCCGTCACCTGATTGTGGGATTGAATGACGGCTTCAACCTCTTCCAGTTCGATGCGGAATCCCCTGATTTTTACCTGGAAATCCATGCGGCCCAGGTAGCGGATCTGTCCGTCCGGCAGGAAGGCCGCCAGGTCCCCTGTCCTGTAGAGGCGCTGTGCCGGATCCTGGCTGAAGGGATGGGGAATGAATTTCTCCCGGGTCAGGTCCGGGCGGTTCAGATATCCCCTGGCCAGGCCGGTTCCGCCCAGGAAAAGTTCACCCGGGACCCCGACGGGCACGGGCTGCATATGCCGGTCAAGAATATAGGCCTGG
>JAKSAU010001219.1 GCA_022361535.1 Desulfobacterales bacterium | reverse complement strand
GCCAAAGAACGGGCTGCCTGGACACAAGGGTAACCCCTCAAGGAGAGAAACATGAAAAAATTAGTCAGCATCTTTTGGGCCATCGTTTTTCTGGCAGGGGCCATGCCCGTGTCTGGTGCAGATCCCCTATATCTTGAATACATGGATAAAACAGAAAGGCAGTTGAAGCAGGAAACCCGGGAGATGTCCCGGGAGATTCGAAAGTCCTTTGATATGGCGTCCATGGAAACTGCCCAGCAGAAGATAGATGCCTATGATTACCTGTCCCATTTCAAAAAAATCCTGCTTTACGGCAGTAAACTTGCCACCTATGCCAGGTATGAGGAAGATCTGGATTTTGCCCGGGACAATGAATTGTTCAAAGGGTTGCCTGAAGATGAAGAGGCCGCCCAGGAAATCAAGACCGATTTTATTGATGAAAAGTACCAGCGTATGAGTGTGGATGTTAAAAATGAAATAGATACCTACCAGGATTTGATCATGATCAGTCTTGATGCCTGTGAATTGTTGACCACCAATGATTTTACCGGTTTTTCAGAATCCACTGTATTTAAAGCAAAAATGGATTCGTTATTTTCCGCCGGCCAGTCATATAAAGCCTATAAGGAAAAACAGGACCGGTTTGCCCAGGCCTGGCCTGAATTGTCTGGACGGATTCAGCAGCAGATTGCACTGTGGCAGGATGCTCCTGATTTACCAGGTGATGTACTTGTGGACCCCAAAATTACAAAAATCATATCTGAGTCCCATGGGGCTTAAGCCTTAAGGAAAAGGGAAACATGTTCAGAGCAATGTATACAAATCCGGACGGCAGCCTGAGAACCATACGGGTTTCATTGGTCCTTTTCCTGGCAGTTCTGGGCATTTGCTGGGCCTTTCATGAGACCAGCAAATCTAAACAGATGCTCCTGGTCAAGGTGGCTCATGTGCTGACGCCTGAAAAAACGGCAGAAATTGACCGTGCAGACGTGAATACAGATCTTGCTCAAAAAGTAGAGAAAAAGATGCCGGTGCCTGACACACCTATAGAGACAAAATCCAAAGAGATAGAACCTAAAGATTTAAAATCGGAACAGGCGCAAGCAAAAGACACACCTGAAGAACCATCTGCTGATTCAAAGTCTATTGCTTCCAACATCCAGAAACCCGGTACACCTGTTTTCCAGGACTCTTTTGAGAAAAAAACGGATGGTAAGCCGCCTGCAGCTATGCCGGCACATGACCGGTCTCAATCAATTACTTCTCCTTTGTTAGAGAAAGTGCCTGGGTTAAGGATCGTTGAAAAGGGTGACCAAACTTTTGTCCTTGAATCTGATAATAATGGTAAAAAACAAAATCTAAAGTTTTTTAACCCGGAATATGCAGCCGATCCCCTTGAGCTGCCGTCCCGAGATTACCAGAAAATGTATACCCACTGGCGTAAATCAGGATCTGAACTGGATGGGAAAACCCAGTTGGTTTCATTGCGGATCTTAAATCTTGAAAACGAGTTCAAGCTCTTTCAGATGAAAGCGGTTGCTTTAAAGAACGGAGAGCCATTTGCGGATTTAACGGATCGTACCAGAATTGCCCCAGATTCTCTTTCTGTCTACTCCTCGACCTGTTTTGTGGTGAACAGGCCCTGGCAAAAGTGGGGACAGGCGCTAAGGGCAGCAGGGTTTAATAAAAGTGAGGATATCCAGGTACGGTATTATACCTATGATTTTATCAGAAATGCCATTTATGCCCGGGCCATGAAAGCGTTTGACTGGTCTCTGGCCAAACAGAATCTGCCCAAAGATACACCGGCATCCTCTGCAGATGTGCTGGGTCGGGTTTATGGGGTTAAACAGGCCGGGGGCGGTGAATTTGGGGTTTTTGTCCCCACCCGGGTGGATTTTGAATCGGGCAGCAGCATAATTGTGGACCCTTTGGCCTGTTTTGGCAATGAACCTGATATCCTGGCCTTGAACCGGGCCGGGGTATTGTAACCAGGAGGAGTTGAAAATGGAGTTTATCAGTTGGTTCCTTATCCATTTTGGCCTGTTTTTCGGCCCTGTCTTCCTGATGTACCTTTTTTTGATGATCCGCCGCATGACCGTGCTCTACGATTTCTTGCGCCATGTACCGGCCGGGGAAGGCCAAACACCCATTACGCCTTCATCCTCAAAGGCCCTGGTTTTCCTTGATCCTTTTTTCGATCGATTGGAGCAGGCAGCCGCGAAGGGCAACAAACATATCGATATCCTGGTGGACGCCATATGGGCGGAGATTGACTGCAGGGTAACGGTTCATTTCCAGGCTATTTCCGGGTACGTTTCCACCTTGGTTCTCATCGGGTTTGCCGGTACGATTTTCGGGTCCATTGGTGCGTTTAATGAAATGTTTCAGGGCATTGCTGCCGGAGAGGCAGCTGCAGAAGTGTTTGCGGATGCATGGAACAAGGGCCTTTCAACAGCATTGTACACGTCTTTGGGTGCTGCAGCCATGGGTGGCGTCGTGCTTTCCCTGATCGGTTCAAGGTTCCTTTTAACCCGTGCCCGCCGTCTTGAAACCATGGCAGGGCTGAGAATCTGGCAGATTCTCGGAGAGGAGGAGAACAAATGAGGAGACGACACCGCAGCGGCCCATTGGGCAACGTACTCACCCAGGACCCCGGCAAGGACCTTTTTGCCTACCTGTTCCTGTTGATCATGGTCTTTTCCTTTATGCTGCTTATGTCTTTTGAGCAGCAGGAAGCAGGAGCCGGTACCCAGGCCGGGCCGGTTGAGAAAAAAAGCAGTGTTAAAGGGCCTAAAATCGTATCCAGGGATCAAGTTGGTCGCCTTGTCAAAGAAGGTGACACTTTGTTGCTAAGGTTCGGCACCCGGGTGTATGATCCATCCCTGGATTTTGACCGTTTGAAAAAGGAAGACAGGATTGTAACCGTGGCTGACAAGGCGGGAAGTTCCCGTGATTTTCTATACATAGAAAAAGAAGGGCGTACCGGAATCTCGCTTTACGATTATTTAGAAACCTTCCAAAGCTTTTCGGAACGTGGTGTGACCATTGCTTT
>JAKSAU010001265.1 GCA_022361535.1 Desulfobacterales bacterium | reverse complement strand
CGGGAAAAATCAGGATCAGGCATCTCTATTGCCACGGCTTATAAAGCGATGCTTCACCTAGCTCAGTCTTTGAAAAAGTAGGCGTACCAACCTTTATCCATAGATTCTGCCTGGTCCGCCAGGCCGGCAAGCTCTTGGTAATAATCACCAAGATCGGCTTGTGGGTAGCGGATGTTGTACTGCCGAAATCGCCAAAACGTTGCGGCAGTGGCTGCATACACCAGAAATGGCCGGAACTGCTCTTTTTCTTTATCCGCTAAGGGACGCGATATTTGATACCCTTTGAGCAGCGCTTTGATTTTGTTCGCTATGAACTGGCCGTTTTCAGCACAACAACCGACACTGGCCATGCCCAGGTCATAAAGCAGATAATAGTGGCAGGCCTCCTCAAAGTCCAGTACAGCTGCCAGTCGGTCTTTTTTAAACAACAGGTTATCCCAGAAAACATCTCCATGGATGAACCCTTTTGCCATTGACAAATCAAGGGTGTTGTCAAGAAAAACAGCCTTTTTTTGAAGCCAGTTTTTAAACGGGTGGTCAATGTCACTTTTCAAGATCTCATCAAAACTTGTTCGTCCATATGGAAACGCCTGCGGCAGGTCATCGGGCGCTTCAATACCATGAAGTGTCGCTATTGCTGAGCCTACCTGGGTCAGCATGGACCCGTCCAAATCCCTTATCACCTCTGCATCAATAAATTCTTTGACATAAACCGGCTTGGATTGATAGTTGACAAAGGGCTCTCCATTTGTCGTGCAGATCAGGCGGGTACTTTGAAAATTATGGTCGGAAAGTCTTTTCAATACCCGGGTCATGGTGAGCAGTTCCTGTGCTGTTTTTTCATCACAGACCGACAGGGTGAAGCATCCTTTTTTCGTTTTTATTTTGTAACTGGAATTGGCCTGTCCACCGGACAATGGTTCTACGTTTTCAAAGGTGCCCAGATCATAATTCTCAAGCAGTGTGTGAATCTCTTTGATGTCCAGTTTTGTATAATCAGCCAAACGGGTCTCCTGTTGTAATATTTGTGTGTCGCCTTTCCTTTAT
>JAKSAU010000973.1 GCA_022361535.1 Desulfobacterales bacterium | reverse complement strand
TTTTCCATATCCTGTACATGCCGGTGGACCATTTCAACATCGTCACCCGAAATTCCCATCATTAAATCAGCCGCATCGATGGCGGATTTCAATCTGCAACCCAGTCCAAGGAAGGTAATATTCGCCTCCCCTTTCAGCAGGGGGAGCGCCGTAATGTCCGCACATCCTCCCAGGGCGCCGCCTGACTGGGGAAGGTCCATTTTCCCTCCCTTTTCATAGTTCAAGGCGTAGAGCAGCCACATGACCTGCTCACTGTTGGCCGTGAAGATGACGGCCTGCGGCCGGTCCCGGAATGCCGACAGAGGGGCGATCAGCACGGCTTGAGTTGTCCCCTTTTCCAGATAGAATGAGTTGAGAATGGTGTCCGCGGACGCCTCTTCAGAGCCGAACAGCCCGACACCGTACTTTTCCAGCACCCCGTCATCCAGGTACCGGGCCATGTCCGCTTCATTTTCAAATCCCAGCACGGACGTTCCCAGCTTACATCCCATCTGCTCCTTTTTCAGAAGTAGGGTTTCCCCCCTGCCTGCCAGCACCAGTGCCTGGCAATAGGATTTCAATTCTTTTTCTGAAAATCCAATCCCCTCCGGCATATCCCGGGTTCTGCCGAAAAGCGTAACACCGACGGGTTCCAGGCCAAGGGACAGGCGATCCACCATATCCTGGGACATTTTTTGAAAATCTATCATTGCATACTCCTTATTTACACTTGTCACGGCTCCTTTTTCGGGCCGAATCCGCTCGTCCGGTGATTATGACCGAGTTATTATCTATCTGAAAAATAACAGCTCCGGTCAACATTTATTTTACCCCCCGCTCCCATGACAGCCTTTCCGGGGTGTGGTATAGTTGGGAACCTATAAGTTGCAACACGACCTTACACGTGAGGATACGGCTTTGTTTGAATTAAAGGAATTTAAGCGTGCGGCCAGCCTGGAACAGGCCCATGAATGGCTCCTGAGAGACAAGAAAAATACCATCCTGGGAGGAAATCTCTGGATGCGCCTGGGCCGGCAGCGGTTCCGGACGGGCATCGACCTGTCGGGCCTGGATCTGAACCGCATCGTTGAAACGGACAGCGGTATCGACATCGGGTGCTGCACCACACTGCGGCAGATGGAGACCAGCCCGGTCCTGAAA
>JAKSAU010000386.1 GCA_022361535.1 Desulfobacterales bacterium | reverse complement strand
GGTGGGCTTGTAAAGGCCCGTGATGCAGTTGAACAGGGTGGTCTTGCCGGCTCCGTTGGGTCCGATCACCGCCACGATGGAGCCTTGCTCCACCGAGAGCGAGACTTGGCTCAAGGCGGTGAGGCCGCCGAAGACCATGCTGAGGTCCTTGACTTCGAAAAAGCTCATGCTTGGCCTGTCCAAGGCCGGACGCCCCCCGGCCCGGCTGATGATGATGGGGGCGGGCGGAACCCGCCCCCAGTGATTCGCACTTACTCGGCGTCGATCCAATCGGAAAGCTTTTTGGCTTTGCCCTTATCTTCGCATACGGCGATGAAAATCTGGCGGATGCCTTGGCGCCGGTCCGGGCCATAGGTCACCTTGCCGAAGATGCCCTGGAAGTCCTTGATGCTCTCCATGGCCTTGACGAATGTGTCCACCGTGAGATTTTTACCGGCCCGCTTCATGCCCTCCACCATGGGCTCCACAAAACCGAAGCCCGCATAGAAGAACACGCCCCAGCGCTCCTTGGGGGCGTATTTTTTCTGGGCCTCGTGATACTTGATCATAAGCGGGTTTTTACTGTCGGGCAGTTCGGCGAAGTTGCCGAAGATCACGCCATTCCACAGGCCTTTGGTGATCTTGAACATGAGCGGCGCGTCGCTTAAGGTGGAGCAGGCCATCCATTGGGGCTTGTAGCCCAGCTTGGCCGCCGTGCCCACGGTTATGGCCGCCTGCTTGGGCAGGAGCCACAGGATAACCGCGTCGGCCCCGGCTTGTTTCAGCTTGAGCACGTGGCTGGAAAGGTCGGTGTCCATGACCTCGGTGGGCACTTCGGCCACCAGCTTGAGGCCGCGTTTTTTCATTTCCTCTTGGGCCCCGATCAGGCCGCCCTTGCCGTAATCGTCGTTTTGATAAAGGAAGCCGATCTTTTTCTTGCCCAGGGTTTCCAAGGCGTAGCGCACCAGCACCTTGGCTTCGTCGGGATAGTTGGGATACACCGCGAAGATGGTTTTCTTGGGCGGGAAGGCCCAGTGGGTGGAGCCCGAAGCCGAACCCACCCAGGGAATCTGGTGTTTGACGATATAGGGCATCACCGCC
>JAKSAU010000366.1 GCA_022361535.1 Desulfobacterales bacterium | reverse complement strand
CGAGCGATTCTTTAAAAACCAGGAACTTGATTTTGTCGAACTTCGATATTCACAAGGAAGTGCGCTTGCCTTTAAACCCCATATGCACCCGACGTTTAGCATTGGTGGGGTTAAAAAGGGGAAGGTGAGTTATGAGGTTGACGGACAAAAAGCAATTCTGGCTCCGGGTGCCCTTGTGATTATCAATCCTGAAACCCTGCATGTCTGCAACCCTGCTACTGAGGCTGAGCGAAGCTATTATATGCTTCATCTTGATATTGAATGGTGTTTTCAGGTTCAGCAATCCATGTGGGAAGTGTCATATTTTATACCTGCGAATACAACCAGGGTAGACGATATTGATTTGTATGATCAGTATTGCCGTACAATGGCTTGCCTGATGGATGAGAAAATTCATTTGCAGGAAAAAGAGCAGATGATGTTTGAACTGGGTGAGGCTGTTTTTTCAGTGGTCTGCAGTCCCCAGCCCGTGAAAACAAAATTCGCAGGAGATACTGAAACGCTCAAGCATATACTTCGTACAGATCTGCACAAGGATTTTACAATTAATGGTCTGGCAAAAAAAATGGATGCCAATCCATATACTTTAATCCGGCAGTTTAAGGCGGTAACAGGTATCACCCCCCATGCCTTTCGTATGAGCTGCAGGATAGAAAAAGCACGCGAACTTTTACGAGAGGGTAAGGATATTGCACAAACCGCCCTTGAGTGCGGTTTTTTTGACCAGAGCCACTTTCACAGGCACTTCAAAGCAATGACGACTGTCACTCCGCAAGCTTATCAAGTCAATTTTATACAATAATCTGTCAAGCACATCATTTATCTTCATATTGAGCTTAATCGAAAGCTTTATCAGGATTATTTTAAGAATTGTTTGTAATTAAAAGCAACTGAGGAGTGTTGATTATGGAGTTACATATTTACCTTGCCTTTGTTATCGCCACAACTATAATGATTGCCCTTCCGGGACCAAGCGTACTGTTGACAGTTGCACATAGCATTTCCTTTGGATGGAAATCTGCATTGTTTACAGTTGCAGGCGCCACAGCCGGAATAGCCGTCCAGATCATTGTCACTGCCATTGGACTGGCTTCTTTGCTCAATGCCGTGGCACTGGCTTTTGAATGGCTGAGATGGGCCGGAGCAGCCTACCTTGTGTACCTTGGTGTCAGACAGTGGAATAGTGCAAGTGCAGCACAACCCTTTGAT
>JAKSAU010000311.1 GCA_022361535.1 Desulfobacterales bacterium | reverse complement strand
AAGGCTTTCAACGATCCATTTTCTAAAGAAAGTGGTACAGGAACATGTTCATCGTTTGTATTGGGAAAAAAGGATGAATTCAAGTGGGAAGATCAAAATTTCAGTGTTCCTCATATCAATGATGTAGTGATGTACGAAATGATGGTGGATGATTTTGCTGTTAATTTTGAAGGTGTTATAAAAAAACTGGAATACTTAAAGTCATTAGGTGTTAACTGCATTGAGTTAATGCCGGTAACGAATATTCCGGAACCATACCGGTGGGGCTACATGCCGCTTAACTATTTTGCAATTGAAGAACGTTTTGGCGGAGTTAAAGAACTCAAAAATTTTGTTAATGAATGTCATAAGCAGGATATAGCGGTTATTCACGATGCAGTGTATTCGCATATGCACAACGATTTTTGCTACAAAAAAGTGTATTGGGAATGTGGTGAAGAAAATCCTATGATTGGCCCTTTTGCCGAAGATATGTTTGGCGTGGGAACCGATTTTAATAAACCATTTACCTTTGATTTCTTCCTGGCGGTTAACAAATATTTTATCGAAGAACTTCATTTTGACGGTTTTCGTTACGATTACGTTCCAGGTATTTACGATGGCCCTATGGGCAAAGGGTATTCGAAGTTGGTATACGAAACCTACCAGCACTGCAAAAGCATCAAACGTTTTAATGGGTCCGATGATTGTAGGGTGATTCAAGCGGCTGAATTCTTGGCCAATCCTAAAAATATACTGGAAGAAACCTATACCACGGCCAGCAAACGCTGGGCACCAATGAGCATATCGCAAGACATGATAAGTCATTATGGTAGCGTTCCGCGGAGCTTCATCGATGAGATGTTGTTAATTGACTTCGATCATCCTTGGCCGCAGCATTATACCAATGGTAATGATTCGTTCGATGTAGCACCCATCCAGTTTATTGAATGTCATGATAAAAGCCGGTTAAACTACATCCAAAGTGGCGAAATGGAAACAAAAGATGCAGGATTTGATCTTTTCAATCGCGACTTGTCCAAATGGTATCGTTTGCAACCTTTTGCCATAGCATTGATGACAGGAGAGGGGATACCACTTATTTGGCAGGGACAGGAGTTTGGCGAGATATATGGTAAACACGATGAAGGTGGAGCCCGCGTATTAGCACCACGGCGATTACATTGGAATTATTTTTACGAAGAAAACGGACGCAACTTAGTAAACCTTTATCGAAAACTGGGTCAGCTTCGTAAAAAGTATCCTGCTCTACGCAGCCGAAGTTCGTACTTCTATTTCGACAAGTCTGATTTAAATCATGGAGTGGTAGCATATCTTAGGAAAGCAACCAACGGCGCTGGAGATAAGAACGTGCTAGTACTAATTAACTTCAATGAATACGAGCATCAAATTAACCTTGCACCAGGAAATGGAACATGGGAGGAGCAGTTGGTGAGCACACAAGATAAAATTAAGATTACCGGTAATCAGGAATGGAAATTTACCATACCATCCAATTACGGCAAAATATACGTTCAGAAATAAAATCAAATTTTACTATCAGCCTGTGTTCGACATAAAATTTGAGCTGCTTAATTTTAATCGAACCCAGGTTATTGAAACATGCTAGGCATCTTTTTAGATGCTTGGCATGTTTTTTTAAGCAGTATGGTTATCTTGGATGAAGTTTTGTAATTAAATTAGGACTTGCTGAAAAACGCATATGCAATTAATAATACATATTTTACAGAGTTACTATGTATTT
>JAKSAU010001049.1 GCA_022361535.1 Desulfobacterales bacterium | reverse complement strand
TTGGCAGCCTTAAAAAGGTCTTCAAGGTGTTGTACGACCTTATGTTCATTTACGGATTTTCCAACAACTCCCCATGCGACGCCTTTTTCGTCAAGAAAATCATTTTGCGGGTCGACGACTACCAGTGCAGATCTTTTCGGGTCCAGCTTCATGTTGCTTTCCGGCAGGGTTTTTTCTTCAGGTTCTGCATAGGCTGGATTTTGTTTGTGTGTTTGATCAGACATTTTCTTCTCCTTTGTGATTGAATGAATTTATTTTTAGAACACGTCAGGGTTTCCCTTCTGTGTTGAATTGATATAATTTCAAGGACTGTGCCAAATAAGATATTTTTAATAACACATTGTTATTATTGGTTATTTGTTGTTATGAGGTGTCGGTGGGTAACAACGAAAAATTGTGGAAAACGAAATTTCATGGTCAAACAACGAATTTTCATGTAGTCTGTTTCCATGAAATTTGATCCCAGTTACGAACCGGAATATGAGTCCCTAAAAACGCTTCTTTTGGAGATGGCCAGAGAGCATGCCGTAGCTCCACTGTTGGACCTGATCGTACGTCGTCTTGCTGATCGTCCCCATGTTGCCTTGGCCCGTTTATGGCTGATAAAGGATGGTGATTGTCCCTGTCCGGCCTATGAGCCAACCTGTGGTGAACATAAAAGATGCCTTCATTTAATGGCCAGTGCGGGCAGTTCCCTATTCAAAGGAGAAGTAGACTGGTCCCGCCTTAATGGCGATTTCAGCCGTTTTCCTATCGGGTCCCGTAAAGTGGGATGGATTGCTGCCAACGGCAAAGCTGTAGAAGTGCAGGATGTGGGAAAAGACGACACGTGGATTGCCAGGCCTGAGTGGGCAAGTAAAGAAAAAATTATAGGGTTTGGCGGTCAGCCCCTGCTCTACAAGGGAGAAGTATTAGGCGTTTTGGTCATCTTTACACGGATTCAGCTCAAACACGAAGAACTGGTCTGGCTTAGGATGATAGCCAACCATGCTGCCACTGCCATTGTCAACGCCCAGGCATTTGAGGCAATTCAAGGACTGCAGGCCCAGTTGAAATTGGAGTGTTCATATTTGCAGCAAGAGGTAAATGATGCGCGTGCTTTCGGCGATATAGTCGGTGAAAGCGATGCCATAAATAATCTTATTAAACAAATCGACCTGGTTGCTCCCACCGATGCCGGTGTCATAATCTTTGGAGAAAGCGGCACTGGAAAAGAACTGGTTGCCCGCGAAATTCACCGGCGAAGCCTGAGAAAAGACCGGCCTTTGATAAAAGTGAACTGTGCTTCCATCAGCAGGGAATTATCCGAAAGTGAGTTTTTCGGCCATGTCAAAGGGGCATTTAGCGGCGCCATAAAAGACCGGGCCGGGCGGTTTGAAGCGGCTGACGGCGGCACTCTTTTTCTGGATGAGGTGGGTGAAATTCCTCTTGATCTGCAAAGTAAACTTTTGCGTGTTCTGCAGGAAGGGCAGTATGAAAGGGTTGGCGAGGAAATCACACGCCAGGTTGATGTGCGTATTATTGCAGCAACCAACCGGAATCTTAAAAAAGAGGTGTCAAAAGGGAGGTTCCGGCAGGACTTGTATTACCGTCTCAATGTTTTCCCCATTGAAGTGGTACCTTTAAAGTCCCGCAAGGTCGACATCCCTTTGTTGGCAGAGCATTTCTTAAGAATGATCCATAAAAAGAGCAACCGAAAGCTTCCTGGATTATCAGTCTCGAATATCAGGCAGCTTCAAAATTATGAATGGCCGGGTAATGTGCGTGAACTGCAGAACGTTATCGAACGGGCCGCCATTTTGACACAAGGCAGCATTCTTCATTTTGATTTGTATGAGGAGATTGCTGAAAGTGATTCAGACAAAAAAGTTGTTACCCATATAGGCTTGACTGATGACCAGGAAGTGATACCCGAGTCCGAGATGAAGCAGATGGAACGGCAAAACATCATCAATGCCCTGGAAAAGGCAAATTGGAAGATTTACGGTGATGACGGCGCAGCACAGCTACTTGGGATCAATCCAACTACACTTTCTTCCAGAATGAAAAAGATGAAAATCAAAAAGCCTGCAAATTGATATATTCATCATTCAATAGTTGGTGTGAAAAGATTTCCAAAAACATACAGTGAAATGAAAATAAAACGGCGGTGCCAGGATAACCCTGGTACCGCCGTTTAGGCATTTCCGGTTCAAAGACCGGGCATGGCATCTATTTTATTTGCCGTCCCGTTCTTTATCTTCGGCTATCTGCGCTTCACACTCTTCCACGATGGATCTCATCTTGGACCTGACCTCATCGGGAAGGGGTGTGGGTTTATGGTTTGCAAGGATATCACGGGCTTTGTCCATGGCTTTTTCATGCATGGTCTGGCCGCCGGCGCTCTCCCACTTATCCCGAACCCTGCGGTCAATGAGAGAAGGCTGTGACATCTGTTTCATATGTTCAAACGTGTGTTTTTCAGTGATAAACTGGCCTTGGGATCCTACCTTTCCAATTATATCCACTGCAAGGGTATTTTCATTTACAGGAATACCGTTTACAACATGTTTGATCATCTGGGCAAATTCATTATCCATGACGAGCTGACCGTAGTCAAAAGTGACCCCTGATTCCAACATTCCCAGGCCGTAGATCAGGTTGGCACCTGCCAACGCTGTTAAGAGACCTGTGAGTGTTTTCTCATGAGCAGCTTGTCCGTCGGGTACTTTTGAGTCAGCCTATCCGCCTGCAACCCACGAAGGCAGCATATAGTAGGTGGACAGGGCCGCAACGCCGGCATTAATCATGCCGCATTCCGGTGATCCAACCGTAGCTGTTGCCATACGCAGGTCAAGTGGGCAGGTGGAGCTGCCAAACATCATGGGTGTGCCTTTTCGCACACATTGGCCCAGGACAATACCGGATAATACTTCGGCATTGTGAACTACCAGCGTTCCTGCTGGTGTGACAGGAGCGGACCCTCCTGCCAAAGCCTGGGTCAGAACATTAACCAGGGCACCTGCTTTTGCACCTTCAATGATAATCTCGGTGCAGTCGCGGACCAGCTTTAGGGGGCTGATGGGGCAGGTGTTAAAGGAAATAATGGGTCTTTCCCTGAATTTGTCATGCCCCCCCTGGATGGCGGCTGCCATGTCAATGGCGGCCTTCATCAACATGCCGTTACCGGCACCGTGGAAGCAATGTTTTGTGGTGTTGGACAAGAATGCCTCTGCATTGTGCAGGGGCTGGGCATCCTGGTTAACATCATGGGCGCCCACTGCCCGTTCGTAGACATCAATACCGTCCAGGTAATCTACAAGGACTGCACTTTCTTCTACGTCTCTTTTCACGGTTTCCCTCAGGACCCCGGTTTCGATATCCACGATGGATATGCCTTCACCAAAATTGGTAAAGCCGACCCGGTTGTTGCCCAGAAGGTAATCGTGCTTAGGATCCCTGCCGGCAAGGTTAACCGTTGCCGGGGCCGAACGAATAGCATCTTCGACCATGTAGGGTGGGAATTTTACCACATGTGTGACAGGATCAACGTCTGCACCGTTGTCGCCTAAGATCTGTCTGGCCTCCTCATCTTCAAACCAGATGCCGGTGTGCTGCAGCACATCCAGGGTGGCCAGGTGGATCTCATAGAGTTCATCCTGGGTAAACATGTTGAGGCTCAATCCCCCGCTCTGCAGGAAACCTGCATGCTGGTTGCGTTTCACAACTAAACCTCCTAATTCGTGTTAAAATTTACGGGCACCCTTAAGAACCGTTCCCAAAGGTGCCTTAACTTTTGCCTGTTCGCCTGAATTCTGGCACATAAATGTGCCGGTTAAAAAAACAAGGCGCCGTTATTTGGCAGCCTCAATATATCCTGCAAGCAGCGTATCTATTTCCGGATCAATGATCTGGTCAGGACATGCTGCAAGGATTTCCTTAAATTTTGCATTGGCCGCACGGGTTACATCCATGCTGCCCTTTTTCTCCCAAGTTTCGTAAGAGTCCATGGTGGAGATACCGGGTGTCCAGAAACCGCGGCAGTGTTTCATTGTGGACGGGTGCATAAGATATGATCCGCCGTGGCCGATTTCTTGGATAATGGATTTAGAAAAATCCGGCTCCATGGTGTCGATACCCTTCATGACACAGGCTGCTCTGGACATAATTTCATCATCGATAATGAATTTTTCATAGGATACCGTCATGATGGCGTCCAGGACGCCGTAACATTCGTTGACCATGTTAACACCTGCCATGGCAAGCATCAGGTAGGTCTGCATGGTTTCATAGCCTGCCTGGCAGTCCGGTGCTTTGGCATCGGTTAAGCCAGCCATACACCGGGAAGGTATATTGTACAGTTCCCTGGCAAGCTGGATGCCGACCATGTTGATAAAGTTGGAAATGGGAGAGCCGGTAATATAGGATGCCGTCCGCATATTTGGAATGGCAGATGCCGGTGAATACACCACAGGCGTTCCCGGGTTAACCAGTTGGGCAAGGGTGAGTCCCGCCAAAATTTCTGCATTTTGAAGTACCACGGTCCCTAAAGGATCAACAGGGCTTGTAACTCCTGCCATGGCACAGGTCAGCACCATGACCGGCTGGCGCAGTTTAGCATAGGTCAGGAGCGTCTCACAGGGTATCTCGTCAAACTGGAGCGGGCTCAATGGGTTCAGTGATACTGAAATGCGGTGTTGATCGAACACAGAGTCATCGCCAAGTTCTGCACCCAAAGAAATGCGGACCATATCAAACATCTGCCCAACTTCCTTGGTATTGCCCACATATCCAAACAAGGGTTTGTCAGAATGTTTGAGCAACTGGCGGAAAATATCCAGGTAGCGCAAAGGGTGGGTAATATCAGCGGGTTCAACCGGGATTTGGCCTACAATAGAGCAGGTATCGGACTTCTGGGCCAGTTTATAAAGATTGATCAAGTCTGTCATGGTACCGAGTCGGCGGCCTTCATCCAGATCCTGGATATAAATGGGACCGTTATTGTGGCTGACATGGATCCCTTCCTGGGCAGCACCCAAGGTGATGGAGCGGTCCGTGTTTCTGGCTTCCCACCGAAATTCGGATGGCGCGTGTTCAATGGCTTTGTTAACCATATCCTTTGGGATGAATACAGTCTGACCGTCTATTTTAGCGCCGTGCTGCTTAAAGATTTCAAGGCATTCATCGGATTGGAATACAATACCGGTTTCGGCAAGAATATCCAGTGTAGCATCGTGAAGCTGTTCGAGTTTGTTTTTATCCACCAGTCTGAAATGTGTTGCAATACTCATTATGTTAATCCCCGGCTGTTAATTTTTTCAGCCCAATTCGTACCGGGCCGGCAATATTTTTTAAGGAAAAATATCAAGAATCATGCCATTAAATCCGGCACGCCAACGCGGCTTGAAAGGTTTGCCAGTAAAGGGTATCAGGTATTTGCTTGAAAAGATGAGGGCGCGTGTTTTACAACAGAGATGATACAAGTGGCAGATGTGTAAGGGGCATAGGTGTAACGGGTTTACACTTCTGTTTTGATGAGTGGCTTTGGGCTTGCTTGTTTTGGTACATGCTCTAAAGGGTAGGCCTTAAAATTTATCGGTAGAGTATTGGTAAATATGGATACCGGCTCTTTTATCGCGGAAGCGGCTGCCGAATTTTTCTTGAAAAAAATTCGGCAGCCGCTTCTTAGAATAAACGGGCCGGTATTTGTATATGGGACACCTTTTTTCTTCGGGTTCAATCTCAATTTCGTGTGAGACCTACTATACTATAGGGGCTTTGGTAGGGGGAGTTCGAAGAAAAAAAGGCCATGGAAAAAGGGAGGATGTTTTTTCCATGGCCTTTTGCCCTTTAAAAGGGACGTTCTACAATACGGTTTTTAGTGCAGCAAGGAGCTTTTCGACATTTTCAGGTCTTGCTGTATGGCCCATCAGGCCGATTCTCCAGATTTTACCGGCAAGAGGACCTAAGCCTGCGCCGATTTCAATCTTATAATCTTTCAAAAGCTTTCCACGGACACCAGCATCGTCAGCCCCTTGCGGAATAACAATGGAGTTGAGCATGGGAAGACGGCAGGATTCATCCACAAGCATCTGAATATCGAGTTCTTTAAGACCCTGGATCAGTTGCTGATGGGCATCCATATGACGTTTGTAAACTGCAGCTTCCCCTTCTTCATGAACCAGATAAAGTGCCTGGTACAGTCCGTAAAGCATATTGATGGGGGCGGTATGATGGTAAGCTCGTGTCGCACCTTCCCAATAGTTGATGATCATGGTCAAGTCCAGGTACCAGTTGGGTACTTTGTCCGTACGGTTCTTCAGTTTTTCAACCGCTTTGTCTGAAAAGGAGAGGGGCGCCAGGCCTGGAGGACAGGACAAACATTTTTGGGTACCGCTGTACAGGGCATCAATACCCCACTCATCCATTTGGATTTCCATACCGCAAAAACTGGTTACGGCATCTACAAGGAAAATGGTATCTGTTCCTTTGAGCAAGGCACCGATTTCAGACACGGGGTTTTCAACACCAGTTGATGTTTCAGCGTGAACAACAGCAACTAGCTTATAGGATTTTTCACCAAGGGCGGCTTTGACATCTTCAACAAGGACAGGGGTGCCCCATTCAAATTCAAGGGTATCTACGTTGCCACCAAGACGGGTTGCGACATCCTGCATTCTGGTACCAAATACCCCGTTGATAAGGATAAGGACCGGGTCACCTTTTTCCACCAGGTTGACAAAAGCGGTTTCCATGCCTGCAGAACCAGTTCCAGAAACAGGAATGGTGAGTTTGTTTTCTGTGTGTAAAAGACCCTGCATCTGTTCTTTTATGGCATCCATAATCTTGATGAATGAGGGATCAAGATGGCCAAGGGTACTTTTGCTCATGGCATCCAGAACAGATGGATCTACACAAGAGGGCCCTGGGCCCATCAGGGTGATTTCTTCAATTGAGTTTAAGATGTTTTCCATTGTTTACCTTCTTATTCGTTTGGTCTTAACTATTTTTATTTATTAGATTGATCAGGCATCATTCTCTATGGAATATTGCTGAATAAATGAGGCACAGATACCGGCATGTTCTCTTGCCAGGCTGCGTGCCCGTTGCTCGTCTTGTTCTATAATGGCCTCAAGTATAGGACGGTGCCTGTCCAGGGCTTCTTTCCAATCTGAAATGCTCTTGGCATATTGAATCAAAAAGAAGCGAATCTGGCGGTACAGGGCCTGGTACATGGAGTGATAAAACTCGTTCCTTGAAATTTCCGAGAGTGCCAGATGAAATGCATAGTCCCTGTCAGCAAAGATGTCAGCACTTGTTATGGTTGATTCATCATATTTAAGCAGTTTTTCAAGATGCTTGATTTCTTTGTCTGTCCTTCCAAGTGCCACGTTTGCAGCAATTTCAGACTCAATAAGGTTCCGGGCTTCTATGAGTTCCTTCATTCTGGTCCTGTTTTGCTGGACAAACATGGGAATCAGAACATTTTCAAGCGCAGGGACACTCACTTTGGCATTTACAAACGCGCCTTTACCATGCTGGACCCGGATTACTCCCACGGCCGCCAGTCGGGCCAAGGCATCCCTTAAAGTCAGTCGGCTGACATTGTACTCTTTCAGCAAAGACTGCTCACTGGGTAACTTTTCACCAGGGCCGAACTCACAGCTGGTGATTCGTTCCTTAAGGTTTTCAACAAGGGCTTCGGTAGCAGTTATTTTTTGTATTTTGATGCTCATAAGAGCTCCTGTCATCTATGCGTATGGTTCCCAGTTGGAACATTCTGGGCAAACCTATTTACCCTACACACACCTGATGACTTTTTAAAGGAGAATAATTTTTACGTTTCTTTATTAATAGTGGCAGCGGACATTCTGTTCGGCCAGTACGTTTTGTATATCCTTTACCGGTACCTGTCTGCACGGTTTGCCTGATTTGGCAGCCACAGCTGCTGCAACACCCGCACCTTGCCCGGAAACCGCACAGCACATCATGTTCCGGGTGGCAGCATGGGAAATCTGGTCCCCTGCAATAGAACGGCCTGCCACAAGCAGGCTTTCTATTCTCTTAGGCAGGATACTTCTGTAAGGTACCTGGAAATAGCGGCCTGTTACAGGCAGGCGAAGCACCCCAAACCCGTCAACAAACTCGGGGAAAACACCGATGGAATCTTCAAATCTTGCTTCATTGAGGACATCATGGCCGGTTAATTCGTATTCACCCTGGATTTTTCTTGAATCCCTTGTCCCTATAGTCATGGCATAATTTCTCAACCTGGCCTTTTCAAATCCAGGGATGGTGTGGTTCATGGCCTTGATAGCATCCAGAACTTGTCTGCGGCCGTCCATTTCTGCACGGGTCAGATCCCTGACATCAGTAATATCCACCTTGCCTAAGTGCACCAGGTTCATATAGGTGGCCTGTCCGTCATCTGTAATAGTGGACCATGACCCGCATAAATCCCAGTCACTTTTAGGGATGATGTTTTTTTCTATGGCTTGGTCGAACTGTTTTTGAAAATAGGGGCTGAACATGTCGTTCTCAAGACCTGATGTCTGTTGGGCCCAATCTTCTCCCCAATCTCCGTATGTGGCAGGGTCCTCTTTGATGTATTCCATGAACCGGTCTTTGTTTACACCGCAGCAGTTGAAGGCTAACGTGACGGCTTGGCGTTCGGGAACCGGTTCCATTGTGCAGGGAGCACCTGCCCTAAAGGCAATATCAGCATCCCCTGTGGCATCAATCACTACTTTGCCCAGAACGGCAAGACGGCCGGATTTACTTTCGGTAACCACACCTTTGATGGTGTCCCCTTCAACAATGGGCTCTACCCCGTAGCAGTGCAACAGCGGAATAACACCTGCTTCTGTGACCAGGGTGTCGGCCACATGCTTGAACAATTCCGTATTCAGGGCCTGGCTGTCAGACTGGACTTCTTTGGCCGTGGCACCCATTTCCATGGCACGGTTTTCAAACTCGATCCCGATACCCTCAGAGTCAATGGTTTTTTCGTGACGGTACCAGGCAAGTGATTCAACGCCCACAACAGTCATGTTGCCGCCAAAGCAGCCGTAGCGCTCAATCAATATGGTTTTAACTCCTGCTCTTGCTGCCGCAATGGCTGCTGATAAGCCGCCGGGGCCGCTGCCCACAACCAATACATCTGCTTCATCCAATACAGGGGTTTGTCTCTCTTTTTCTATTATAACTGACATGTTTTCTCCTTAAGGCAAGAATCCGAACAAACGGGGTAAGAACAGCGGGGCAGCCGGAAAATAGGTAATAATCATCAATACAAAAATCAATACCCCAAGGAACGGCCAGATTGCCTTCATGACCTCTTCAAAAGAGACTTCTGCAATATCTGCTGTTACGTAGGCACATACACCCAGTGGTGGTGTGATCAGGCCGATGTTAAGGTTCAGTTCCAGTATAACACCGAAGTGCATCAGCTCAATTCCCAATGTGTTCAGCAGTGGGATGAGAACCGGCACAACGATCATCATAACAGAAATACTTTCCATGAAACAGCCCAGGACCAGGATGAAAACGTTAAGAATCATCAGGATAACGTATTTGCTTTCGCTGATACCCATCAAAAGCTCTGTGAGCATGGCAGGAATGCCTTCATAGGTGAGAATCCATCCGAAAACAGAGGCAAAAGAGACAATCAACATGATCTTGGCGGTGCCTTTGCCCACATTGATCATGGTCTGGATCAGTCCCTTAAAGTCCAGTTCCTTATAAATAATCATTCCCAAGAACACCGCGTAAATGATGGAAAGTACTGCCGCTTCGGTGGGAGTAGCAAACCCGGTCATGATCCCAGCGAGAATGATGATGGGAGTCAGCATAGGCAAAAAGGACTTGCAAAAGGCCAAAAGGATCATGACCAGGGTTGCACGGGGGTAAACTTTAAAATTACGTTTTCTTGCCTCAAAATAGACGATGACCATCTGGGCAATGGTCATTAAGATGGCAGGACCAATACCGGCAATAAAAAGGCCGGCAATCGATGTTCCGGTCATGGCACCGAAAATAACAAACCCTAAAGACGGCGGCATGATGGTACCTACGGTTGAGGATGCAGCCGTAACTGCCGCTGCAAAGGCTGGGTCATACCCTTCCTTTTTCATGTAATTGATCTCAATTGTGCCAAGCCCTGCTGCATCAGCAGTAGCTGAGCCGGACATCCCTGCAAAAATAAGGGATGAAACGATATTCACGTGGCCCAGGCCTCCAGGGATATGCCCCACAAGTTTTTTACAAAAGTCAAAAAGCCGTTCCGTTACCCCGCCCATATTCATAATCTGGCCTGCCAGCATGAACAAGGGAATGGCAAGAAGGGTAAAGGATTCAAAGGTGCCGAGCATGATTGTGGGGACTGTTTCTAAGGGAACTCCATTGGTCACAAAATAAAACAGGCAGGAAAACCCCAGGCTAAAGGCAACAGGTACCTTTAGAATCATTAACACTACAAAAACCAATAAGAAAAGAACGCTTCCCATCAGATATTCCTTACATATAGTTTAGTGCACACCCGTACCGTCGGAATTGTACACGTTGAAGTCATTATCAGTTCCTGATCCGTCTAATCAGGTGGTAAATGGTAAACAGGGCCATGGCAACAAACCCGATGAAGATGGCAGCAGTATAGGCCGGAATCGGAATTCTTAACGCCACCGATGAGATGCCAATCTGTTCTTTCATGGCAATTACAGCATCAACAATCATGAACCCACACATCACAAGGACCAGGAGCATAATGCAGATGTCAGCAATTTTCTTAACTTTTTTCCCCATCTTATTATAAAAGAAATCCACCGCCAGGTGGGAGTCTTCCCAGGAACAGGCGGCCGCACCCAGGAAGGTAAACCAGCAAAATGCAAATAAGGAAACCTCTTCTGTCCAGGTCAATGGTTGGTTTAAAACGTAACGGGTCACAATCTGAAGGACAACACAAATGATTATGACAGCAAAGGACACAAGCAAGGCCGCAATATACCCCTTACTCATTCGTTCGAGTATATTTTTCATGATTCTCTCATTTGTTTGATAGGTGTTTCAAAAGGTGGATCAGCCAGGGCTCCCGTGTTTGCCCAAAGGAACCCTGGCCTTGTTTTTAACCGCTTTTAAAAGTTGCGGTATCTTACTTCTTCAAAAGTTCCTGGATTTCGTTCCAAAGACCTTTATCCCATTCGCCAGCTTCTTCAGCAGCTATCATGGCGCTGGGAACAACTTTGCTGATAAAGCTGGCTTTATCAACTGTATGAACCTTAACACCACCTTCTTTAGCCATCAGGTCGATGTATTTTTTCTGCAGGCTTTCGTTTTCTTTAACAAACCATTCGTCAACTTTGTTGAACGTATCGACGATGAGTTTTCTCTGGCCGTCGGTCAGGCCTTTCCACCACTCATCATTCACGATGAAACCGGTGATGTCATAGGAGTGGTCAGTAATCACAAGGTGCTTGGCAACCTCAAACCATTTCATGTTGTAAAGGGATTCAACATGGTTTTCAGCACCTTCTACAACACCCTGTTTCAGAGCCAGGTAAGTTTCGCCGAAAGCAACCGGTGTGGGAGAGGTACCGATGGATTTGAAGGATTCAATGTAAGCATATACTTCAGGAACACGAAGTTTTACGCTTTTGAGTTCACCAATGTCTGAGATGGGTTTGTTAACCAGGATCTGGCGGGGAAGACGGGTCCAGCCGGCAGTTACATAGCGGATACCGTGCTTTTCAGCCAGTTTGTCGTTGAGTTTATCAAGGGCGCTGGATGTAGCAACGATTTTAGCTTCTTGGGCAGAACCCAGGGTAAATGGGAAGTCCAGCAGGGAGAAACCTGTGTCAAACTGTGCCAGCCAGGAAATAGAGCCGCGGAATGACTGCAGGGTACCTGATTTTACAAGCTGGAGCTGTTTGTTTGCACTGCCCATCTGTGATGCATGAAAGGCTTTAACTTTGATTTCACCATTGCTGTCTTTTTTAATCTGGTCGGCAAACTTGTCCAAGGCGATTGCACCCAGGTTGTTTACATTTTCAATGTCACCTACCCGCATCGTTACTTTGCCTGCATGAGCTGTTGCTGCTACCATAGCCAGTGCTGCTACTACCATCATAATTTTAGCAATTCTCTTCATCCCTAATCTACCTCCTCTGAATTAATGTTAAGTGCAGGGCCAAGGCCCTATGGTTAGACGCTTAAGTATTTAGTTTTAATCTGCAGGTTTTGTGCATCTTAAAATTATAGATTATTCAGCTTGTGCCCATTGCTACTCGGCAATCCCATATAAGTTCCACCTTTTGCCAAACCAATATTCCATGTACTTTTGAGCTGGCAGGATCATTTAAGATAACTCTTTAAAATTATTAGTGACCCAACCTATCTCAGCTTGTAAACTCATGCTACTCATCTGATTAGTTTATGAGATGATATTTGTCAAGTAAACTCTTAAGAAAAAGTCATATTTTTTTAACTGAATTTTAATGGAAAATACTTAAAAGAGCCGCCCCTTGTATCATACCTCTTTTTCAAGACCGAATTTCTCAAGTTTTCGGTAAAGGGTGGGACGGCTGACCCCTAAAAGACGAGCAGCCTTGGCCTTATTCCAGTCTGTCTTTTCTAAGATGGAAACCAACTCCTGCTTCTCTTCTGACTCTGTCTTTGTACCATTATCTGAGGCCTGTACTCCGCCGGGGTGATTGAATCGAATGATTTCAGAAGGGATATGAGCTGTGTCTATCACATCTTCTGTACAAAGGACAAACCCATGTTCAATGGCATGTTCCAACTCTCTTACATTTCCTGGCCAGGGATAGGCAGTAAATATCTTCACAATTTCAGTGGATACCGCCTGAATTGGTTTATTGTATTTTTTTCTAAACTGGTTCAAAAAGTGGTCAATCAGCAACGGGATATCACCATGGCGTTCCCGCAGGGGAGGCATTTTGATTTCTACCACGTTGAGCCGGTAATAAAGATCTTCCCGGAAATTACCGTTTTGAACCTCTTCTTTCAAAAGCCGATTGGTAGCTGCAATAATCCGGGTGTCCACCTTGACGGGACGGCTGTCTCCCACCCGTTCAAATTCCCGGTCCTGAATGACACCGAGCAATTTTAGCTGGAGCACAGGAGAAATCTCTCCGATTTCATCCAAGAAGATGCTTCCTTTGTTGCACATTTCAAATCGGCCGACCTTGTCGTTGATGGCTCCGGTAAAAGCACCTTTGAC
>JAKSAU010000827.1 GCA_022361535.1 Desulfobacterales bacterium | reverse complement strand
CGTACCCACACTGGCCGAGGCAAGTTTAAGATCCATTGCAGTTGTTGAGCTGCCATAAATAACAGGGGTTCCCCTTCGGGTCAGCTGGGCCAAGGTGATGCCTGACAGAACTTCGGCATTGTGATTGACCAGGGTGCCTGCGAGGGTAACCGGTGCAGTACCGCCTGCCATTGCCATGGAAAGAATGTTGCAGACCACGTTGTTCTTGGCTGCTTCCATGATGATTTCGCAGCAGTCTGTGATCAGGGTCAAAGGGCTTACAGGACACGTGGTAAAGGATACCAGGGGGCGTTCCTTAAATGCCTTGATACCGCCTGCAATGGCATGGCCCATTTCAATAATTTTATTTAGAAATTTCCCGTTGACCGGTCCGAAAGCGCAATGTTTGGACGTGTTGGTCAGGTAGGCTTCTGCATTATGCAGGGCCACACTTTCCTGGTTCACGTCATGGGCGCCCATGGCTTTTTCACAGAAGTCGATTTCCGGCAGGTAATCAATGACTTTTGCCGAATCGATAAGATCCTGCTTGACTGGCTCACGGCTTTCTCCGGTATAAGGATCATTGACCATGACCCCTTCACTAAAATTGGTAAAGTGGACTCTGGTGCTTTCCAGTACGATATCATGTTTGGGGTCACGTCCGTGGAGAATGACCTTGGATGGTGCCGAACGGATAGCATCCTCCACAATGTGGGGAGGTATTTTTACCCGTTTGGTGTCTGGATCGACTTTGGCACCGCCTTTTTCAAAACAGTCCCGGGCTGCTTGATCTTCCACAAACACTCCGGTTTCGCTTAAGACTTCTAAGGTGCCGTTGTGGATCTCTTCCAGCTCATCCTCGGTCAGGATGTTGAGGCTGAGCCCGGCGCCAAGATGTCTGCCTGCATGCAGGTTCCGTCTCATATGCGTTGTCCTTGTCATTGACTTGTTTATGCTTGAATGCCTTAGCTGTTTAACAGATAAAGCATTGACCAATTCCTATCATTGCGATATCGCTGCAATATTAATATTGACATTTCTACCGGCTTTTGTGTAGATTTGTCAATCAAAAATTGTTGAACAATTATTGTTGAGAAAAGATTTGTTTCAAATACAAATCAAAAAACAGGTTTCGGTCTGACAGTGACACCCGTCCGGGGCCACGGAGAAGAGACTTTATGGCAGTATCCCAGGAAGATCAGGCATATAACAAAATCAAGGTTGCCATCAGTAAAGGCTATATTAAAAAGGGAAGCAAACTCAAAGAGGTTCCACTGTCAAAGAGCCTGGACATGAGCCGGGCAACGGTCAAAGGGGCAATCAAGCGGCTGGTTTTTGAAGGATTAGCCGAATATGTGCCCAATAAAGGGGTATCTGTTGTTAATCCCACCTTGGAAGAAATTCATCAAACCTTCCTGGTCAGGGCTCAGCTTGAACAGATGGCAGTAAGCCTTGCTGCTCCCGGATTGACAGCCAAGGATTTTAAAGAACTTGAGGCGTTGGTAGAGAAAGAAGAAGCGCTTTGTGACGCCAGGGAAGTGAAAGGGTATTATGAGATCAACGACGCCTTTCATCTTAAAATAGTAGAGCGGTCAGACAACCAGGTTCTGGTTCACTACGTCAAAGAGCTTTTACAGAAGACGACCATATACCTGATTTTGTTTGATCCGTTTTTCCAGCTGATTGATGTCAACAACCTTTCTCCGGATGAACATCGGGAGATTTTAGGATTACTGCAGAACAACGAGGGCGAGGCCGCCGGATTAGCCATGAAACACCATCTGGCAAGTACAGTCAGCGGCATTGATATGGATCGGCTTTACCCGAGTGACTATCTGACTGTTTAATTAAAGGAGCGCAAACCCATGTTGAATGTCCGGCCTGAACTTAATGTGCTGACCCCGGAACAAATTGAAAAGGTGCACGCGGATGCATTAAAGGTCCTTTGGGAAACCGGGATAACGGTTGATGATCCTGATGCAAAAGCCAGGCTGGAGAAGGCTGTGGGCAGCACGTCTGAAGACGGACGGGTAAGAATCCCCAGGTCCCTTGTTCAATGGGCCATTGATGCTGCTCCAAACACAATAGATGTATTTGACCGCACCGGAGAGGTTGCATTCAAGCTGGACGGAAACGGCATGGACAGCCCTGTTTTTGGGGTAGGGGTGACCAATCTCAGGTTCCAGGATCCAGCCACAGGAGATATCTCTGCCTTTTCAAGGGCAAACATGTCTACAGCAGCAGGGCTTGCCAACAGTCTTGACGGGTTTGATTTTTTATCCACACCCGGTGTGATCCAGGACTTGCCGGCAGAGGCTGCCGACAGTGTAGGGCTTTTGGAAATGATAGCCAACACTACCAAGCCGATTGTCATGCTTATCTCAGATTGGGACGGATTTGTTCCGGCGTTGGATTTATGTGAACACCTTCACCCACAGCTTTATGACCGCCCTTTTGTAATACCGTATCTCAATCCCATTACCCCTCTGGTATTGAATGCCGAAACCACAATGAAAATGGATGCCGCAATTGAGCGTGGCCTTCCCTTTATTTTCTCTAATTATGGAATGTCAGGCGCCACCTGCCCGATTACACCTGCAGGTACTTTGGTGGTGCTGACAGCCGAGCTTCTGGCAGGCCTGGTCTACAGCCAGCTTGTAAAAGAAGGTACGCCTGTGATCCTTGGCAGCCTGCCAGCCGCTTTTGACATGAAACAGGCAGGTTCTTTTTATTCTCCCCATACCCTGTTGTTGAACCTGGCCTGTGCGGAACTTATGTCCCATTACAAGATTCCCCACTGCGGCACTTCGGGAAGCAGCAACGGCTGGGGCGCGGATCTTTTGTCAGGCACCACACTGTTGATCAACCACCTGACATCAGGGCTTGGCAAAGTCGGCATGGTGCCTTTTGTGGGCGGATGCTTCGATTCTCTGGTTTTTTCTCCTGAACTGGTGGTCTATGCAGATGATGTTATTTGCCAGGCCAACACCTTTGCATCCGGATTTTCCCTGGATGATGCCATGGTCGGATTTGCCGATATTGATACCATGGGCCCTGGCGGCAATTATTTGATGTCCACACTAACAGCCCAAAATTTTAAATCCTCACAGTTTTCCAGCAGGATCTGGCCGTTCATGTCCATAGACAAATGGCAGGCCCAAGGGGCACCGTCAGCACAAAAGGTGCTCAGGGAAAAGACCTGCAGCCTGGTTGAAAATCCTGAATTACCACAAGATCACAAAGAGATTCTTGAAAAAGGCGAGGCCTTTTTAAAGAACTTGGGTATATTCTAACCCCAGGATGAAGATTGCTTAAAAAACTGGGTTATTTCCTTAAATAAGTGAAGCTTGGATCAGGCCGGCCAACATAGCAGGTCCGTTTAAATCCGTATTTCTTGATTATGGTATAAGCCTGGTCCGCCTCTTTTTTCTTGCTGCCAAAATCAAAAAGCACGCTTTTACCGTCTACAATTTTCCACCGGTTTTTATATTTTTTAACCTTTATGGTATTGGGGTTAAATGCAATGCAATCCTCTCCGGGCATGGCACCTTTTGGGGCTTTGCCGCTGGCCAGCAAATATTTAAAACTTGGATCAGGACGGCCTACATAACAGGTCCTGTCTGTTTTATAATGCTTGATGATATCCAGTGCCTTTAAGGCTTCGGATTTATTATTGCTGAAATCAAAGAGCCAGTGGCTGCCGTCGACAATTTTCCACCGGTTATTCTTTTTTATTACTTTTGTTCGGGCAGGGCTAAAACCTAAACAGTCTTCCTTTTTTGGCTTGGTAATCGCAAGGGTGGTATCACATGCACCTGTCACACAGGAACCGATCATGGGGTGCTCATCCCTGCTGTCCATACGCCTGGCATAATTGTGCGCTTCTGACATGGTTACCTTGCCGTCGTTGTTTGTGTCTGCGTCAACAGCTGTTCCCCGGGTGTTTTACCGTTTACAGCAGATGTCCAGTGGTAAACATATTCATCATACGCCCCTTCGGTATCGCAACTCCAGGACGGCTCATCAT